>CAYWBD010000051.1:0-14520 GCA_964456315.1 uncultured Thermoflexus sp. | reverse complement strand
CAGCTACGCCACGCTGCCGGGGCTGCCAAAGTTCCACGGCGGCGCGGTCGGCTACATCGCCTACGACGCCATCCGGTACTTCGAGCCCAAGGTCCCAGCGCTGAAGGGCAAGGGGGTCGGCGTCCCCGAGGCGATCTTCATGTTCACCGACGCCCTGCTGATCTTCGACCACGTCCGCCACACGATCACTGTGCTCTCGCACGCCCAGGTGGACGGGGACCCGGACACGGCCTATCGCCGGGCGACGGAGAAGGTGGACGACCTGGTGCGCCGCCTGGACGGCCCGCTGCCATTCAACGCCCAGCGGCGCGCGCCGGCCGGGGACGGCTCGGTGGTGGCGTCGGAGGCGGCTCTGGACTATGCCCCGTCCGGGCACGGCGCGCAAGAGGCCCGCGGGTCGCAAACGGGCAGTCCTGTGACCCCGAACGTGACACACGAGCGCTACGGGCAGGTGATCGAGCGCGCCCGGCGTGACATCCACGAGGGCGAAATCATCCAGGTGGTGCTGTCGCAGCGGCTGTCCCGGCCCACCGCGGTGCCCCCGTTCGACCTCTACCGGTCTCTGCGGGCCATCAACCCGTCGCCGTACATGTTTTACCTCGGCCTGGAGGACTTTCAGGTCATAGGCGCGTCGCCGGAGCTGCTTGTGCAGGTCATCGACGGGCAGGTCGCAGTGCACCCCATCGCCGGGACCAGGCGGCGGGGCGCCACGCCCGAGGAGGACGCTGCGCTTGCCAAAGAACTGGCAGCAGACGAGAAGGAACGGGCCGAGCACGTGATGCTGCTGGACCTTGGGCGCAACGACGTGGGCCGGGTGTCCGTGCCGGGAACGGTGCGGGTGACGCAGCAGATGGACATCGAGCGCTATTCGCACGTGATGCACCTGGTGTCGCACGTGACGGGCAGGCTGCGACCCGGCCTAGACGCCTTCGATGCGCTGCGGGCCGGGTTTCCGGCAGGAACAGTCTCTGGCGCGCCGAAGGTGCGGGCGATGGAGATCATCGCAGAGCTGGAGCCGGACAAGCGCGGCGTATACGCCGGCGCGGTGGGCTACTTCGCATACCCGCCGGCCAACGCGATCCCCTCTCCCTCTCAGGCAGAGGCGGCGCACGGGGTCCTTCGACCCTTCGGCTCCGCTCGGGGCAGGCTAGCTCAGGGCGAGCGCAGTGGGGCGGCCGCACAGCGCGGAGGCAACATGGATACGGCCATCGCCATCCGCACGATCGTGCTCAAGGACGGCGTGGCGCACATGCAGGCAGGCGGCGGCATCGTGATGGACTCCACGCCGGAAGGCGAGTACCAGGAGTCGCTCCAAAAGATGCGGGCGCTCACCCGCGCCATCGACCACGCTGAGGAGAACATGGGGTGACGAAGACGTCATTCTGACTGGAGGCCCGGAGGGCCGGAGCGAAGAATCTCTTCCCGTTGCTAGGTGCCGGGGCGCTCCTGGCTCAGGTGCAAGAGATTCTTCGCCACTCCGCTCCGCTCCTTGGCTCAGAATGACAACATCAGGCGCCCCCCGGTAAAGCAGACGAGGCCATGCTCTTACTCATAGACAACTACGACAGCTTCACCTACAACCTGTACCAGTACCTGGCAGAGCTGGGCGCAGAGGTGGAGGTCGTCCGCAACGACCAGGCAACTGTCGAGGACCTGGCCCTGATGCGGCCGGAGCGGCTGGTGATCTCGCCTGGGCCGTCCACCCCGTCCAACGCCGGCATCTCGATGGACGCCATCCGCCACTTCGCCGGCAAGGTCCCCGTGCTGGGCGTGTGCCTGGGGCACCAGTGCATCGGCGAGGTGTACGGCGGGACGGTCGCGGGGGCGGGCGAGATCAAGCACGGCAAGACATCGATGGTGCGCCACGACGGGAAGGGCGTGTTCGCCGGCCTGCCGAACCCGTTCGAGGCGGTGCGCTACCACTCGCTGGCGGTCCTGCCGGAGACGGTGCCGCAGGTGCTGGAAGTGACGGCGCGGTCGGAGAGCGGCGTCATCATGGGCGTGCGGCACAGGACGCTTGTGGTCGAGGGGGTGCAGTTCCACCCTGAGAGCATCCTCACAAAGCCCGGCAAGCAGCTCCTCAAGAACTTCTTGGACATGAAGATGCCCGGACGGACAAAGTAATGTGGGACTCATCTGCGGCCTTCCGTGTCATCCTGAGCGGAGGCCCGAAGGACCTGAGCGAAGAATCCAACTCGAACGGCAACGCGTCGTCCCCTGGGCTAGATTCTTCCCCCGGCTTCCGCCGGGGTCAGAATGACATCAAGAGGCGCGTGACTGCATGAACATCCAGCAGGCGATACAGGCCCTCGTGGACGGAACGAGCCTGTCCATGGCTGATGCCGCGTCGGTGATGGCGCAGGTGATGGACGGCCAGGCCACGCCGTCGCAGATCGCCGGGTTTGTCGTCGCACTGCGCATGAAGGGCGAGACGCCGGAGGAGATCGCGGGCATGGCCCGCGCCATGCGCGAAAAGTCGCTGCGCGTGCAGGTGAGCGTGCCAGTCGTTGACACCTGCGGCACAGGCGGCGACGACAAGCACTGGTTCAACATATCGACCTGCGCGGCGTTCGTCGCAGCGGGCGCGGGCGTGGCAGTCGCCAAGCACGGCAACCGCGCCATGTCAGGCGCCACGGGCAGCGCGGACGTGCTGGAAAAGCTCGGCGTCAAGATCGCCCTCTCGCCCGAAGGCGTGAAGCGCTGCATCGAAGAGGCGGGCATCGGGTTCATGTTCGCCCAGGCGTTCCACCCTGCGATGAAGCACGCCGGGCCGCCCAGGCGCGAGATCGCCATCCGCACGGTGTTCAACATCCTGGGGCCGCTGACAAACCCGGCAGGGGCGTCCCGGCAAGTGCTGGGCATCGCCGACGCGGCCACCGCAGAGAAAGTCGCGAAGGCGCTGGCCCTGCTAGGGACGGAGTACGCGCTGAGCGTGCACGCGCTGTCTGGGGCGGACGAGATCGACGTCGAGGGCGAGACGCTCATGTACCAGGTCAAGCCTGACGCACTGAAGCGACGGCGTACCCGCCCTGCGGACTTCGGCCTCCCGGAGGGCTCCCGTGACCACCTGGTGGCGGCGACTGTCGAGGCGAGCGCGGCGATAATCCGCGGCGTGCTTGCAGGCAGCGGCGCGGGCCACAACGCGCCGCCGTCGGTCGAGCGGTCGTGCCGCAACGTGGTGGTGATGAACGCAGCGGCCGCGCTGGTGGCTGGCGGGAAGGCGAACAGCTTCAACGACGGCGCGGCGATGGCGCTGGACTCGATAGATTCCGGGAAAGCCCGCGCCAGGCTGGAGCAGCTCGCGGCCCTGAGCCAGTCGCTCTCATGACCACGCGCCAGCCCGCCCCGACCGGCACCGTCCTCGACAGCATCGTCGCGTCCAAGCGGCGACGGCTGGACTCGGCCACGGAGCGGGTCCCTCTGAAAGTTCTGCAAGAGCTCGTCGCCAAGACCGCCGCCGCTATATCTTTCGAGAGCGCTCTGCGTGCCAGGCCCGGCGTGGCGGTGATCGCAGAGATGAAGCGGGCTTCGGCGGCAGCCGGACCGCTGGCGCAAGACATGGACCCTGAGGCGCAGGCGACGATGTATTGCGAGGCCGGCGCGGCTGCGCTGTCGGTGCTGACCGAGCAGGACTTCTTCTTCGGGACGGTCGCGGACCTCACGCTGGCGAAGTCCGTGGCACGCCCCCGCGGGGTGGCCGTGCTAGAAAAAGACTTCGTGTTCGACGAGTACCAGGTCTACGAGGCCCGCGCGGCCGGCGCCGACGCCGTGCTGCTGATCATGGCGCTGCTGGAGCCGGGGCTGTACCGGGGACTGTTCGCGCTTACGCGTGGCCTGGGCATGGGGGCGCTTGTGGAGGTGTTCGACGAGCGCGAGCTGGAGCGGGCGCTTGTTGAGAAGCCGCGTATGGTCGGGGTGAACAACCGCGATCTGAAGACGCTCAAGACTTCGCTCGACGTGTTCACGCGCGTGGCGCGCCACATACCGCCCGGCACGCTGGCGGTGGCTGAGAGCGGGATGAAGTCAGTCGACGATGTGCGCCGCATGGCTGACTCAGGCGCCAGGGCCGTGCTCGTGGGCGAGTGGCTGATGCGTGCCGGCGACGGCGCGGGTGAGTTGGTCACTGCGATGTCCGGGATCCAGACACGGTGACCGCTGACCCGTACACCCCCAAGGTGAAGATCTGCGGACTGCGCGACGTTGAGAGCGCGCTGGCCGCAGCGGACGCCGGCGCAGATTTCTTGGGCTTTAATTTCATCGAAGGCGTGCGCCGCCAGTTGCAGCCGCACGACGGACAGATGCTGGTGCGCGGCTTCCGCATACGCGGGCACCGACGCAGAGCGGGCGGCGGGGCCCCTCGACTGCGCTCGGGGCAAGCGGGCCAGGCATCGGCTCATGACGTTCGTCCTGAGCCTGTCGAAGGACCCCGCAGGGACGACGGGGCCCCTCGACTGCGCTCGGGGCAAGCGGTCCAGCCCTTGCTGGTCGGGCTCTTCCGCAATCAGGACGCCGGCTTCGTGAACGAGGTTACCCGCATGGCCGACCTGGACATCGTGCATCTGTGCGGCGAAGAGGACGAGGCGTACATCCGCTCCATGTGGAAGCCGGTGTTCAGGCAGGTGCGTGTCAGGGCAGGCACGACGCCCGGCCAGCTGGCGGCGGAAGTCCAGCCGCACCTCGATGCCGGGCGCTATGTCGTGCTGGACCGCTATGACGAAAACACGCCCGGCGGCGCAGGTGTGGCGTTCGACTGGTCAGCCGCCGATGGCGTGGCCTCTCAGGAGCGGGTGCTGCTGGCGGGCGGGCTGACGCCGGAGAACATCCGGTCTGCGATCACGCGCCTGCGCCCGTGGGGTGTGGACGTCTCAAGCGGCGTCGAGACAGACGGGGTCAAGGACCACGACAAGATACGGGCGTTCGTCGCCGCTGCGAAGGGTGTGGCGCCTGGAGGGGGGCGCCGGTGAACCTCATTCGCGCCCGCTCTGCTGTCGGACGTCAGATTCCTCGACTTCGCTCGGACGGAGGGTGGTCGCACGCCGGGTCGCCATGAGCAGCCTCGCGTAGAAGGTGTCGGTTGCAGTCACAACAAAAGGTCAGGATGGCCCAATACGGCACGAAGCACGGCCACGCCGAGGGCGTGCTGGCCGTGATGCTGGCCAACCCGGACGTGGAGGTCACGGGCGTTTATGAGCCTGACCCGGCGCGCCGCCGTGAGCTGGCGTCGGGCGGCCAGGCGCCGTGGTCCAAGATCCGCTGGTACGGCTCGCCGCATGAGTTCCTGGACGACCCGGCCGTGGTCGCGGTGGCGTCCGAGGGCCGGAACGTCGAGAGCCTGGCGCAGACGGAGGAGATTGTCGCCGCGGGCAAGCACGTGTTCTACGACAAGCCGGCCGGAGACGACTGGCCCCGCTTCCAGCGCGTCATCGCGGAGGCGAGACGCAAGAAGCTGCTTGTCCAGCTCGGCTACATGTTCCGCCACCACGACGGCTTCCAGCGCATCGCAGACTGGGCGCGGTCCGGGTTCCTTGGCGAGGTGTTCTCGGTGCGGGCGCACATGTCCACGAACATCACGCACCCGCAGCGGGCGGTCATCGCCGACCACGACGGCGGCATCTTCTACGACCTGGCCGGGCACATGCTGGACCAGTTGGTGTGGCTGCTCGGTCGGCCCCGACGCGTGACGAGCTTCTTCCAGAACGTGGCGACGCCCGGGTCGTCGAATTTCCGGGACAACACGCTGGCTGTGTTCGAGTACGACCGCGCGCTGGCGACAGTGGACATCGCAGCGATGGAGGCCCGGCCCATGGCGCGGCGCTTCGAGGTGTACGGCACGCGCGGCTCGGCGATCATGGAACCGTTCGAGCCCGCGGACACGTTGCGGCTTTGCCTGGATGAGGCGCGCGGCGGGTTCAAGGCCGGCGTGAACGTGGTCAGGCTGCAGGACCGGCCGCGCTACGTGGACTCGCTGGCCGCGTTCATCAGGGACCTGCCCGGTGAGGCCCAGCCAGACCGGTCGCTCGACCATGAGTTGCTCGTGCAGGAGACCCTGTTGCGCGCCACGGGCAGGCTGCACGGGTAGCGTCTGTATGTAGTGCGCAAGCGACCGGGATGAACGATGTCATTCTGACCCCGGCGGAAGCTGGGGGAAGAATCTGGCTCAGGCAACCTTGGCCCGGCTGCGTCAGGTTTAGCCGCCACGTTCGGGTCACTAGGCGACGCTCTGCCGTTTGAGCTAGATTCTTCGCTGCGTGCTTCGCACTTCGCTCAGAATGACATGGTCGGGTCTCTCACCCATTACGACTCACTCATACGAGGCCTCATGCCTTACGACACAAGCTTTGCCATAAAGTCCGTACAGGCTCTGCACCTGGCGTTCCCGGACAGCCCTGGGTACTGGGAGTCGTTCCGGGCCGGTGAGACGGCATCAGCTACAGACAGGTTTGAGTTCAAGCCGGGCTGGCAGACGGTGTACGCCCGCCGCGTCGAGACGCCGCTTGTGAAGGTGACGCTGCGCGACGGCTCAACGGGCTGGGGCGAGGCCAACTGCGGCATCGGCCCCGAGGTGGTGTGCCTGCTCATCGACAACGTGATCGGCCCGATGCTGGCCGGGGCCCTGCGCGGCGGGTCACCCTCGCCCTCTCCCCTTGGGGGAGAGCGGGTGCCTTTGGCAGCGGGCGCGGGTGAGGGGTCGAAGCGGGAGTTCGCCCACCCCGCGGAGATGTGGGATTTCCTCTATGACGCCCAGCGCGGCCGCGGGTACTCGGCGGGCTACTACCTGGACGCTTTGGCGGCGCTGGACATCGCTGTCTGGGACGCGCTCGGGAAGCGCGAAGGCGTGCCGGTTGCGGCGATGCTTGCGCCAGCGACCGCCTCAGCAGGGGGGACCGCTCCTCGCAAGCGCATCCCGGTCTACCTGTCAGGCGTGCGCCGTGCGATGCTGCCTGAGCGCATCGCGCATCTCAACAGCTGGGCGGACCGCGGCCTGCGCGGGGCGAAGATCTTCTTGACGGGCGACATAGACGCCGGCCTGGCCGAACTTGACGCCCTGCAGGCAGGCGCCCCGCGCATCACGCGCTGGATGGTCGACACGCTGTGGATGTGCTCACCGGAGTCCGCAGCGCGTGGCAAGCAAGAGTTCGCTCAACGCGGAGTCGTGTTCTTCGAGTGCCCGCTGCAGCCCGAGAACCTGAAGGGCCACCGCGCGCTCACAGCGCTGCCGGGCGCCCCCATCGCGCTTGGCGAGCACTTCAGGACGCGCTACCAGGTCGAGCCGTGGCTGGAGCCGCCACGCGCGCTCGACGTATACCAGCCCGACATTGGCCGGACCGGCATCTCTGACTTCGTGCGCCAGCTAGACATGGCCACCGCGGCCGGGGTGCCGGTCACGCCGCATATGGGCACGGGCGTCTCGGTGTTCCAGGCCGCCACGCTACAGTGCGCCGCGCTGTCGTCGCCGGAGTACCTACAGGAGTTCCAGGGCGGGCTCTCGGACAAGCTCGGCGCCGCCTCGGACAGTGCGTGGTCGTACGCCGACGGCGAGTTCGCACTGCCCGACCGGCCAGGCCTCGGCGTCACGCTGGACGAGGCCGCGCTGGAGCGGTACATCGTCCGACGGTAACGGGCGCGGCGTACGCTAGACCGGCTGTGTCGCACCCCATCCACCCTCGTCTCGGCCGGAGGCCCGGCAGGGCCGGAGTGGAGGTACGTGACTTTTTAATGTGGCACGCGTCAGACTCCTCCGCTGCGTCCCGATGCCTGGGCACCGGGACTCTGGCCGGAATGAGGGTGTCGTCCGGTCATCCGTCGGGCCAGACCACTTCCACCAACAGGGCTGTCCGTTGACTCAACACCTTGACCATGACGGCCGCGCCGCCAGCGCGACGACACCCGCGCCCATAGCCGCAGGCGCGCCCATGTTGGCCGATACCACAGCGACAGCGGTCGCCGCTCCTGCCAAGCGCGCGCCCCGTCGCGGCGGGATACGTGACGGTTTCCAAGTCCTGCGCATCAGGGACTTCCAGTACCTGCTTGTCGGCAACACCATGACGTTCGCCGGGTTCCAGGTCCGGCAAATGGCCATCGCCTGGCTGGTGCTCGAACAGACCAACGACTCCTCGCTCAAGGCCGGCGTCGTAAACGCCATGCCCGGCATCGCCATCATCAGCCTGTCTCTGTTCGCAGGCGCGATCTCCGACAGGACAGAGCGCTGGCGCATGATCGCCGTCTCGCGGTTCTTCATCACTGCGCTGCTGCTGCTGTCCGCGGTGCTGGTTCAGATGGGCGTGATCGAGTGGTGGCACTTCATCCCCATCGGCCTGGCCATCGGGGTGACGTTCGCGTTCCACAACCCGGCCAGCCAGACCTACGCCATGGACGTCGTGGGACGTGAGCGGATCATCAACGCCGCGGCGCTGAACACGTCGATCTCGAACCTGGCGAACATTGCAGCGCCTGCGGCCGGCGGTTACCTGATATCGCTGGGGATACCGTGGGCGTTCTGGCTGCTGGTCGCCCTGTACGGCATCTCGTTCCTGGCCGCCCTGCCGATACGGAAGCGGACGGTGCCGGTGCCCAACCCGCGCAGCATCCTGTCCGACATGCGCGCCGGGCTGGCCTATGTCAACGGGGTCCCGGCGATCAAGTGGCTGCTGGTGCTGGGCAGCGGGTCCATTTTCAGCGGGATATTCCTGGCGATGACGCCGGTGTTCGCCCGGACGGTGTTCGACGTGGGGAGCGGCGGCTACGGGCAGTTGCTGCTCGTGCAGGGGGCAGGCGCGCTTGCAGGATCGGTGGCGCTGGCGTTTGTCGGAGAAGTGAAGCACAAGGGGATCCTGGTGCTGTCGAACATGGCGGTGTCGGCGGTGGCTATCGGGGTGTTCGCTGTGGCGCCGTCGATGGCCCTGGCGCTGCCGGCGATATTCGTGACCGGCGCGTCCCAGGCCATCATGTTCATCACAGTGCCGACGGTCATCCAGACGCACTCGACGCCCGAGATGCGCGGGCGGGTTATGGGCATCTTCTTCATGGTGGTGCTGGTATTCCAGCTTGGCTGGATAGTCGGCGGGGCGCTGGAAGGCGCGATCGGCGCGCGCTGGACGACGGGCGTGTCCGCGGGGGGCTCGCTCCTGCTGGCTGGGGTGGCCGTCCTGCGGTCGCCCGCGCTGCGCCGGCTGACGTAGGCGGCGACCCCCTACCGCGCTGGCTATTCGGCCGGGCCGGAGACCGCGGGGACGATGTCATTCTGAGTGAAGGCCCGAAGGGCCGGAGCGAAGAATCTGGCTCAAACGGCAGCGCGTCGAGGTCTGAGCGAGATTCTTCGCACCTCCGCTCCGCTGCGGTGCTCAGATTGACAACGTCTGCTCGCGGCCTTCCGCCCGGACAGATGGGCGACCGGTAGGCTGATAGCCCCCTGCGACGCTACGCCCCTCTCCCGGGCCAGGTCGGTGCGCCCAATTCTTTGCGAGACCTTCATTCCTTGACGATATCCCCGCGACCGGTAATCAGACGCCGTCCGCCCTGGCTGGAGCTGCTGGCCGGGCGCGACTTCCGCCTGATGCTGCTCAACAACTTCGCGCTGGACCTGGGTTACTACCTGCGCATCGCCGGGCAGTCGTGGGTCGTGTTCGAGCTCACGGACCAGCAGCTCTGGGTCGGCCTCGTAAATGCGGTCCGGGTCGCACCGGTGATGGCGCTGTCGCTGTACGGAGGCGTCATCACCGACCGGGTGGACCGCAGGCGCATTCTCTTCGCGGTCCGGGGCGGGCTCGGCGCGATCGTGTTTATCGCCGGGTGGCTGGTGCTCACGGACTCGGTGCGGGCCTGGCACCTGCTGGCGCTGTCGCTGGCGATCGGGGCGGTGATCTCGTTTGGCAGCCCGGCGTACTACGCGTTTGTCTACGACATCGCCGGGAGGGCGCGCCTGTGGGTTGCCAACTCCATGCTCGCGGTGGTGTCCAACGCAGGCGCCATCGCCGGGCCGCTCATAGGCGGCGCGCTGCTGGCCAGCACCGGCGCGAGCGCGGTCTTCTTTTTCGCAGGGGCGCTTTACGTTTCCGGCGCAGCCGGGATCCTCTTCATCCGGGCAAAACAGACCTACCGCTCAGGGGACAAAACGCCGGCGATGAAAGAGCTGCGCGCTGGTCTGCGCTACGTGCGTGAGACGCCGCACATCGCCTGGCTGCTGGTCGTGAGCCTCACGGCGTTCGCGCACTCTGCGGTGCAGCCCCTCCTGCCGCTTTATGCACGGGACATCCTGGACAGGGGCGCGGCGGGGTACGGGCTGCTCACCGGTGCGCTGGGTCTCGGGCTGTTCGCGGGCTCGGTGGCGCTGGCGTTGACGCCAGACTTGAAGCACAAGTGGGTGGCGCTGCTGGCGGGGACGCTGGTCTGGGACGTCGCGATGGCGCTCTTCGGGTTCAGCCGGGAGTTCACGCTTTCGCTGGCGCTCGTGTTCGTGATGGGGTTCGCGGCCGCTTACGTGAGCAACGTCCTGGTGACGATGCTGCAGAGTATGTCGAGCGATGAGATGCGAGGGCGGGTGATGAGCATCTACTCGATCACCGCCGAGTTCGGGACGCTGGGGTGGCTCGCGGGTGGCGCGCTGGCGCAGTGGGTCGGCAATGAGCGGACGCTGGTCGCTGCCGCGGTGGCCGGCGCGGGCGTGACGCTGGTGGCACTGGCAGCGTCGCCTGCCCTCAGGCGCGCCTGATGTTCACCACGGCTCTTTCGAGGGCGGCGGCAACCCTGCGTCGCGTGCGCCCTAGCGGCTTCGACGTGCTGCGCGTGCCGGCCTTTCAGAAGCTCCTGACCGCCGAGGTCCTGGGCGACCTTGCCGGCAACATGCGGCTGGCCGCGCAGTCCTGGATCGTGTTGGACCTGACCGACTCTGCGTTCTGGGTCGGGCTGGCCGCGGGAGTCCGGGGCGCGGTCGCGATCATATTTGGGCTGGTTGGAGGCGTGGTCGCAGACAGGGCGAACAGGCGGCTGATCGTCATGGGGGTCATGGGAGGGCTGGCGTGCCTGGCCGCGGCTACGGCGCTCCTGGCGTCCACTGGCGACATCCGGGCGTGGCACCTGGTCGTGTTCTCCGCGGTGACGGGCGTGGGGATAGCCTTCGGCCTCCCAGCGGTCTACTCAGTAGTCGGCGGGACGGTACCAGCCGCCCGGCTGTCGAACGCGCTCGGGCTGACTGCGATGTCGTGGAGCTCAGCAGAAATGGTCGCCCCGGCGATAGCTGGCGTACTGCTGGCCCGCACCAGCGCCGGGGCCGTGTTCTGGATCATCGCCGGGGGGTACGGCCTGGCGATGCTCCTGTGGGCCCGAGTGCCTGAGCCCCCGCGCCCGCCGGCGCCGGGGCGTCGCCCGGTGCTGGGCGACCTTGCGAGCGGGCTCACCTTCGTGCTAAAGACCGCGCCCATGCCTGTGGTGCTGCTCCTGGCGCTGGAGGGCAACCTGCTTGCTGTGGCGGTCATGCCGCTGATACCGGTCTACGCCCGCGATGTGCTGGACGCTGGCGCAGGAGGCTTCGGGCTGCTAGCGGGCGCGATGGGCGCGGGCTTTGTGACGGGCGCGCTGTGCGTATCGGGGTTCGGGAACTTCCGTCGCCGGGGGCTGACGCTTTTGCTAATGGGCGCAGTATGGGACGGGTGCATGGTGGCCTTCGGGTTCTCCCGGTCGATGCCGCTTTCGATGGCCCTGCTGTTTGCGATGGCCTTTTCGGGGAGCTACTGGTGGAATGCGGGAATGACTCTGTTCCAGACGCGCGCCGGGGACGAGATGCGCGGCCGCGTGATGAGCGTGTGGGGCCTGGCAGGCGCGACGTTTCCGCTTGGGTGGCTGATCGGCGGCACTCTGGCAGAGGCGTTTGGCAACGAGCAGGCGCTGGTCATCAGCGCGCTGTGCGGGACGCCGGTGGCGCTGGCGCTCTACTGTCTGTCGCCTTCGTTCCGGCGTGCGTAAGGCCAGTAGTCCCCTCTCCCGCCGGGAGAGGGCGAGGGTGAGGGCCGAAGCTGGGCGTCAAGGACCGGGCTAGGCTCGCCATGCCGCTGCGTCGCCTCGGAGCTTGCCCCGGCGAAAACCGGGACCGAGCGGCTCCATTCTCCTCATGCGGGCGGCCCCCAATGCCCGCGCTGCCCGCATGCGCGAACATTAGGCCAGTCAGTCTCCCGAGAACTTTAGGCGGAACAGCAGGCAGGTCTATGCCAGGGAACAAAGTCGAACGGGAAGTCGAGGAGATCCTGGCGCGCGACGAGCGAAAGACCGGCGCGCCGACGCGGCTGCCGGTCGCGCGCGCTGCGCCTCCGGCAAGGCGGCGATATCGCCTGGGGCCCGGCATGCTGATGCTGGCAGCGTTGGCTGTGGCGGCCGCGGGCCTGGTCATCGCGGACAACGCTCTGCCATTTGTCCTGGCCGCGCTGGCTCTGTTCAGCCTGGGCTATTTCTGGTCCATGCAGGGGCGGGCGCGCGGGCGGCAAGCCCAGCCAGCTGTGGCCGCCAGGCGCGCGGCCTCTAGCGACCGCGGCCGCGACGTCTTCTGGCGCGGAGAGCGCGTGGACACCATCCAGCCCCGCCGTGCGCCAGCGAACGTCGTCCAGTTCAAGAGTGACTGGCGGTCGCGGCTCCGGCGCTTCTTCCGCGGGAGACGTTAGTCCGCCTCATTCTGACTGCGCTCAGTCGGCGCTACCCCTTCAGGTCGCCGCGTTCCCTGACGATGTGGTCTGCGACCCGTAGCGCCACCGCCTGGATGGTGGGCGTGGGGTTGACGCCCGCGGACGTGACGAACACGCTTCCGTCAACGATGAACAGGTTGTCGGCGTCGTGGGCCTGCCCGAAGCCGTCCACGACCGAGTTCTTCGGGTCGTCGCCCATGCGCGCCGTGCCCATCAGGTGCCAGCCGCCCTGCACGATGAGCGGCGTCACAGAGACCTTTGTCGCGCCCGCGGCCTTGAGTACTTTTGCGGCCATGAGCGCGCCGTGGGCGACCAGGCGTTTCGAGTTCTCGCTCAGCGTGTAGTTCACGCGTGGCGCGGGGACGCCGTCGGAATCAGTGAGGTGGGCGTCCAGTTCGACGCGGTTGTGGAGCTCTGGCAGGTCCTCGCCGATCGCCGCCATGCCCATCGTGTGGCCGAACCGCGTCTTGAACTCCTCGTGGTGCCCCGGGCCCCACGCGGACCGCCCCGTCGGGCTGGCGAACGTGGCGTTACGCAGGAGGCCCATCGCCGTCGGCAGGGGCGCGTTGCCGCGGCCAATCTGGAACGTGTAGCCGCGCACAAACCCCCGTGCGCGGTCCGTCTCGTAGAACTCCTGCGACCAGATGATGTTGGCGGCCGCGCCCTGGTAGCTCTTGAGGTTCTCGGGGAAGTGCCCGGAGGCCGCCGAGTACGGGTGGAACATGAGGTTCTTGCCGACCAGCCCGCTCCCGTTGGCGAGGCCGTCCGGGTGCTTTTTCGACTTGCTGAGCAGGAGCAGCCGCGGCGTGCCGATGCCGTTGCAGGCGATGATGACGGCGTGTGCTTTCTGGAACTGACGGACGCCCGCCTGGTCGAAGTAGCGCGCGCCGGTGGCGCGGCCGTCGACGCCGGTGGTGACCTCGTAGACTCGGCTTGACGTCCGCAGGTCCGCGCCGTGCTTGATGGCCTCGGGCCAGTAGGTGAGGTCTGTGCTGCCCTTGGCGCCGAGCCGACAGCCGAAGCCGTTGACGCCGCAGTTGTTGCAGGCGGCGCGGCCCTTGTAGGCCACCGAGTTCATGTAATTGTCAGACGGCCACCAGTGCCAGCCAAGCTTGTCGAAGCCGCGGGTCAGCACGGCGGTGTCCTTGCCCAGGGGCACAGGCGGCATGGGGCGCGGGGAGCGCGGAGGGTTGGCGGGGTCGCCGTTGATGCCGGAACAGCCCATCATGTCGTCGTTCAGGTCGTAGAAAGGCTCCAGGTCCTGGTACGAGAGCGGCCAGTCGTCTGCGACGCCGTCCAGCGACTTCACGCGGAAGTCCGACGGGTGGAAGCGCGGCGCGTGCGCTGTCCAGTGGATGGTGGAGCCGCCGACGGCGTTGAACATGAGCGGTTTGATGGCCGAGGCGGCGTCGTTGACCGGGTAGTCTTCTTTGAGCTTGCGGACGTTGGGGTTCCAGTTCCAGGAGTCCCGGATGCGGACCTCGAAGTCGGGGTCATTGGTGACGAACTGGGACGGCTTGACCCACGGCCCCTGCTCCAGGCACACGACCTTGAAGCCGTTCTTGGCCAGGGACCAGGCAACTGCGCCTCCTGACGCGCCCGCGCCGATGATCAGGATGTCGCACGTGTCCGAGGAGGCGGAGGGGACTTTGCGGGCTGGCAACTGGGACCTCCAATCGGTCGCGGGGGGGAACATTGGCGCAGTGCGCAGCGTCTACGTTTTAGTAGGCATTGCGCCAGAAAGCCAACGGCGCACCATGTTACCCGCGGCTACCGGTCGGCGGCGCGGCGGTCCAGGGGAGCACACATGATGGGACAGAGTCGCCGCGCAACAGGCGCCGCCGCGGTTGGT
>CAYWBD010000050.1:0-3565 GCA_964456315.1 uncultured Thermoflexus sp. | reverse complement strand
TGTCGCGGCTGAGTGCGTACCAGTGGGCGTGGTGGTACAGCAGTAAGGTTCTGCGCCTCAGATCCTCCGCGACCGCGGGGCCTACCTGGTCGCAAACCGCTGAAAACGACATGGGAAGGTCATGCCCTTGCGTGGACTTGGTTGTGGGAGTGAATATGGGCTCTGGCAACCGATCGCCGAATTTCATTCCAGGTGGCAACTCGACCTCGCCCACGCGGCCGGACTGACTGTACGAGGCCCATGCTGAACCGGCGAGGTACCCGCGGGCGACACACTCGACGTCGATCCGCTCGGCGGCTCTGACCAACATGGCACGATCCACCAATGACGGCAGTGCTGCGAGCGCCTCGCGGCCGAGTACGTCTTCACCCTTCCGCTCAATCCACTCGCGGTCTACCGGCTCAACGAAATGATTCGGCATCAAGTCTGCGTACTTCTTGAACCAGAATGCCGACAAGAGAGTCAGTATCGTGCCCTTATCCGGTATCGACGTCGGCAGAACGACGTCAAACGCCGAAATGCGGTCTGACGCATACATGAGCATGTGTCGGGCCGGCGCCGGCGCCGGTTCAAAACCCAGCAGCGCTTTGTCCGACGCTAGGTACAGCTCTCTAACCTTGCCGACGTAAGTTGGCGTCACGGAGGGGGATGTGGATGCAGCCACGGCTGTGTTCGCTCACCTTTGGCACTAGCAGTTGGTGCGTGTTTTGACTTGCGACACGGTAGCACGGCACCGCATCGGGCCCTACCCAACAAGTTAGTTTACGGCCCGTTTGGGTCGCTGGTGTAGTCCTGAGGTGTGGACCGATCCGTCTCCCAATGTTCGCGGCTGTTCTCGGGAAACGGTATCTCCCGAGATCTGGCAGCCAACCCGTTAGACACGGGCGCGGGCGGCGTGGGCTGGCGTCGTGCTCGCCGCGCGGGCTGCGTCGCCGGTGTTGAACCCGAGGCGCTTGAACGTGTGGTCCACGTGCCTCAGGAAGTACGTGTATTCGAACAGCCCTTCAAGCCGGGCGAGTGGGACGCTGCCGGTGATCTCACGGTCGTCCTTGACCAGCTGTCGGAAGTCGCGGTCGTGCTCCAGCGCGTCCATCGAATGCCGCTGCACCAGTTCGTAGGCCCGCTGCCGGCCCATCCCCGCTTCGACCAGTTCCAGCATCACCCGCGGCGAGAAGACGAGTCCCCGTGTCAGCTCCAGGTTCTTCGCCATGCGGGCCGTGTGGAACGCCATGCCGTCGACGATGCCGGTGAACAGGTCGAGCATGTAGTCGACTGCCAAAGCGGAGTCCGGCAACGCCAGGCGCTCTGCCGAAGAGTGAGAAATGTCGCGCTCGTGCCAGAGGGCGACATTCTCTAGAGCAGACACCGAATAGCCGCGCACGATCCGGGCCAGGCCGCAGATGCGCTCGCATAGCTCCGGGTTCCTCTTATGCGGCATCGAGGATGACCCGGTGCTCACGAACCCGGGCTTGCCGAACGGCTCCTCGACTTCCCCGATTTCCGTGCGTTGCAGGCTCCTGATCTCGGTCGCGAACTTTTCCAGGGACGCCGCGATGAGGGCCAGCAGCTGGACGAACTCAGCGTGCCTGTCACGCTGGATGACCTGGTTCGAGACCGGCGCGGGGGTGAGGCCCAGCTGCCTGCACACGGACTCCTCAACCTCCGGCGGCACGCTGGCGTAAGTCCCGACCGGGCCTGACACCTTGCCCACCGAAGTCCGCGTCAGCGTCCCGGCGAGCCGGTCCCTGTGCCGGCGCATTTCATCCCACCAAAGCGCCATTTTCAGACCGAAGCTCATGGGCTCCGCGTGCATGCCGTGCGTGCGGCCTATGCACGGCGTCAGCCTGAACTCCTCCGCACGCCTGCGCAGGGCGGCCATGAGGGCCACGACCCCGGCGTCCAACAGACCGAGCGACTCCGTCATCTGGAGGCACAGCGCCGTGTCCTTGACGTCGTTGGACGTCAGGCCGTAGTGCACCCAACGGCTCTCGGGCCCCAGGCTCTCGGACACTGCGCGGGTGAACGACACCAGGTCGTGCTTCGTGGCTGTGAAGTGGCGGTCGTACGCAGTCTGATCGAACCTCGCCGCCCGCAGCCTGTCCATGTCGCCAGGCGGGATGACACCCAGCTCGGTCCACGCCTGGCACGCAGCGAGCTCGACCTTGAGCCACAGCTCGAAGGCGTGTTCGTCACTCCAGACGCGCTTCATGGCGGGGCGGGTGTACCGCTCGATCATCCTCGGGCCCCTTGAGCTTTACGGATCCCTGTCAAGCCTGTCCCGGCGGCGGGTTGCCGGCCGCCGCGCCGTCGAGGAACTTTGCGAGCGGGAACAGGTCGGTGTCGAACGGCGTGGCGACGATCCCCGTGGCCCTGCAGTGCTCCAGCAAGTTAGACCTTGCGAACACGGTATCGGCCTTTGCGGCGGCGCAGGAGTCAGAGCGCATGCCGTCGCCCACGAAGATGGTCGCTGCGCCCGCCAGCTTTGCCTTTTCGACCGCCCGGCATTTGCATACAGCCCAGTCGCCCTCGCACGCCTCCTGACCCGCGGGATAATCGTAGCTGATTGGCCCTTCAGTGCCGCGTCCGGGCCGGTTGGCGCCGACGGCGATGACGCGCAGCGCGCCGTGGCCCTGGCTTTCGAGGAGCGCGCGGATGTAAAAATCCAGGCCCGCCGAGACGACGGTGAACTCGACTCCGGCGCGCCTTGCGGCGACTACGCTCTCAGCAAAACCCGGGCGGAGGCGCGCGTTCTCCCTGACGTAGGCCTCCATCTCAGCGACCGGCACGCCAGTCTCGTTGAAGGCGCGCTCCTGATACTCCCGGAAAGAGGTGCGCCCAGCCCGAAAGTCCTCGCGGTGCCTGATCTCGCGTCCGCCCGCGAAACGCTCCAGAAGAAGGTGTGCCACGTTTTGCGACGCCGCCGTGTCATCGAAGTCGCAGAGCACAGCGAGCCGCTTCCGCGCCGGACCTGGCCGGGCGTCGCCCCGACGGTCCGCTGGCGTTGAGGCGCGCTGGTCGTTGGCGGTCATCGGGGCAGCGGGACCGCGGCAGGCGACATGGCCGCGATGTCACGCCTGAACTGGGCGCCCTCGAAGGAAATCTTGGAGACCGCGTTGTAGGCCCTGCGCCGGGCGTCGGCGACGTCCCGCCCGGAGCCCACGGCGACGAGGACGCGCCCCCCGTTTGTCGTCACCACGCCGCCCGGACCGGGCGTCGTGCCAGCGTGAAAGATCACGGCGTGCTCCGCGGCGGCCTCCAGCCCGGCGACTGGGAAACCCGTCCGGTATTTGCCGGGGTACCCGCCTGACGCCATCACGACGCCTACGTGAGTGCCGTCGGCCCATTCGACGCGCGCTTGGGCAGGCTGCCCTTGAGCCACCGCCACGCAAACGTCGACCAGGTCAGAAGCCAGCCTGGGCAGGATGACCTCCGCCTCGGGGTCGCCGAGACGGCAGTTGAACTCAATGACTTTGGGCCCGTCGCCCGTGAGCATCAGGCCGGCGTAGAGGACTCCCGAGAACGGGCACCCGTCCAGCACCATGGCGTGCGCCGTCGGCACGAGCAC
>CAYWBD010000049.1:0-3951 GCA_964456315.1 uncultured Thermoflexus sp. | reverse complement strand
ACCAACGGGCCCGGAATGTAGCCGGGGCAACCAAGGGCGCTACGTTTTTCAACCGACCGCCGGCACCCGCCCAGGCGCCACGTTTTTCAAACGGCGTTTACAGCTTCGCAATGTATGAACCAGAAAGTGCTTGCCGGTATCGCAACAAGAAGTTACCCGATTTCTGCCATGATTTCTGCCGCCTTGCTGCGGTCAAGCTCCGCGTAGATCTCGGTTACAGCGCTTGAGCGGTGCCCCAGCACAACGCGAGCGGCTTCGATGCCGAAATGCTTGCGAAGCATCGTCGCGGCGGCGTGGCGGAGCCGGTTAGGCCCCCACGTGGAGATTCCGGCTTTCTCGCACGCGCGGGCAATGGCGCGGTAGTAGCTCCTTCGCGTGTAGCGATCCCCCGGCAGGCGTTTGAGCCTGACGCGCACACGCTTTGCGGGCACTCGTCTGTTCAAGGCGCGCCGTTTCCGGAGACGTGCCCGGGTTTGCTTCACGGCATCTTTCGGGCTGAACAGGAACGCGATCGGCGGGCGATCCAGGAACGAACCGAGTATTTCCTGTGCACTGGGGCCAAAGTAGATGACGCGGTCAATCCCGTGGTGTTCTGTTTTGTGCCGCGTGGGCCGATAGGCCCAGGGTTGCTTCGCAGTGTCGATGTCACAACGCCGCACGGCGAGGACCTCATTCGGCCGCATCCCGGTCAAGCTGAAGCGGCTGGACGGCGAGGTCGTTGACGCATCGCCGGAGTACGAGGCGTGCCGGGCGGCTGCGCTGAAGACGGCGGTACCGCTACAGGAGGTCATGCGGCGCGTGCAGGCGGAGGCGCTGGCGAAGCTCGCCGGGCCGCCAGGGTGACCGTGGCTGATGAAGGCGCGGCCTCGCCCCGCGCCACGCGTCCGGCCGTGATCGACGGCGCTCTAGGACGGCGGATCGCGGTCGTGGGCGGCGGCGGGAAGTCGACGCTTGCCCGGGCGCTGTCGGAAAAGCTCGGGCTCCCGCACATCGAGCTGGACGCGATTTTCTGGCTCCCAGGATGGCAGGAGACTCCGGTCGAGGCGTTCAAGGCGAAGGTCTCGCGCGCTCTGGCTACCCAGCCAGACGGGTGGGTTGCCGACGGGAACTACACGTCCAGGCTAGAGGGGCTGGTCGTGGCCCAGGCCGACACTGTGATCTGGGTCAACATGCCGTGGCGGGTCATGTTCTGGCGGGTGTTCCGGCGTGCCGTGCGCCGCGCCCGGGACCGGGAGCGCATCTGCGGGGACAACTATGAGTCGTGGCGGCAGACGTTCTTCAGCCGGAAGTCGCTGCTGTGGTGGCACATCACCAACCGGCGGCGGTACAAACTCCAGGGTGAGCGGATGCTCCCGCACGTGCCCGCCGCGGCGACGCTTGTCCGGCTGGAGTCGCCGCGCGCGCTCTCGCAGTTCTATAAGGCGCACGGACTGACCCGGGGACGGCGCTGAGTCGGGGGTCCCAGCCCGCCCTTCGACAAGCTCAGGGCGATCGGCGCCGGGCGGCGCTTAATTCGCGAGTCCCAGCTCGCCCTTCGACAGGCTCAGGGCGAACGGACGCTGTCTGCCGACCCACTTTGATTTCCACGGCTGCTCGCCTAAACTCCGTGCGCAGCGAGGTTTGAGATGGGGATGACCGGCAACACGCTGTATCGAGGCGACAACCTGGACGTGCTCAGGCGGCACGTCCAGGACGAGTCGGTTGACCTCGTCTACCTCGACCCGCCATTCAAGAGCAACCAGGACTACAACGTCCTCTTCGAGGAGCAGGACGGCGCCCGCTCGGAGGCGCAGGTCAGGGCCTTCGAGGACACCTGGCGATGGGACGAGGGCGCGGCCCGGGCATACCAGGCCACGCTCGAAGATGGGCCGCAGTTGGGCCCGTCAGGGGCGCGTGCGGCGACCGCGCTGCGCGCCTTGCGCGACCTGACCGGCGAGACTGACATGCTCGCCTACCTCTCAATGATGGCGCCGCGTCTTGTCGAGCTTCACCGGGCGCTGAAATTCACTGGCAGCATCTACCTCCACTGCGACCCCACGGCCAGCCACTACCTGAAAGCCCTGATGGACGCCGTCTTCGGGGGCCGGAACTTTAGGCGGGAGATCATCTGGCGCAGCGGGTGGGTGTCGGGGTTCAAGAGCAAGGCGAAAAACTGGGTTCGCAACCACGACGTGCTTCTTTATTACGTGCGGGACCTGGACGCCGGGTGGACATTCAACAAGGACCTGGCGTACCGGTCCCACGAGCCTGGATACAAGCGGCGGGGTGGCGGTGAAAACCCGCTCGGGGTGGCAGTCGACGACGTGTGGGACGAGGTTGGGCTCTACTCGCCCTGGATCAAGAGCTTCTCCCAGGAAAAGCTCGGGTATATGACGCAGAAGCCCGTCACGCTCCTGGAGCGGATCATCAAGGTCTCGTCAAACCCCGGTGACACCGTGCTGGACCCGTTCTGCGGCTGCGGCACAACTGTCCACGCCGCGCAGGCTTTGGGGCGGGGATGGACAGGGATCGACATCACGCACCTGGCGGTGACACTGGTCAAGCACCGGCTGCAAGACGCGTTCCAGGACACGGCGCAGTACAAGGTCGTTGGCGAGCCGGTGACATTGCGGGAGGCGGAGGCGCTCGCGGCTGGGGACCCCCACCAGTTCGAGTGGTGGGCGTTGGGCCTCGTTGGCGCCCGTCCTGCCGAAAAGCAGAAGAAGGGCGCGGATGGCGGGAGTGATGGCCGCCTGTATTTCCACGATGAAGGGCCGAAAGGGCCGACCAGGCAGGTCGTAGTCTCCGTCAAGTCGGGCCACACGGGGGTCGCCCACGTCCGGGACCTTCGAGGTGTAATCGAGCGCGAGAAAGCCGAGTTGGGCGTGTTGATCACGTTGAAGGAGCCCACGCAGGCCATGCGGACGGAGGCGGTGGATGCGGGCGCCTACGAGTCCCAGTGGTCAGGTCGAAAGCACCCGCGACTGCAAGTGATCACCATCGACGGCCTCCTTTCCGGTAAGGGCGCCGATCTGCCGGTGGGCCGGGCAGGTGGGAACGTCTCATTCAAGCGCGCCACCAGGGGAGCAGTCGGCCGCGGCCCGCAACTGAGCCTCACCGTTGACGACCTGGCGGTGAAAGAGGAGCAGGCGGTGTACGAAGCTGAGGCTGAGACTGGGTGAGTGGCTGTCCCAAGACCGGTAGCGGAAGGTCCCGCGCGCTGGCACGGGACTGGGCCGCGGCGAGCGGGGACGCGCTGGCAGTTTGAGCTAGATTCTTCCCCCGGCTTCTGCCGGGGTCAGAATGACATCGGCCCGCCTTGACCCGCTACGAGATGCGTAGCTACTATGCTTACAGGCACTTCGTCCCCTGAACAGCGGGTGCGCGCCGACGTACGCGGACTAAGGGGGCGCCGGGTGCTGAGCAGGCCCCGGTGGCGCAGTGGTAGCGCAGCTGATTTGTAATCAGCTGGTCGCCGGTTCGAATCCGGCCCGGGGCTCCAAAAGAGGGGTTTCGGCCTAGAAGATGTCCGGTTCGAATCCGGCCCGGGGCTCCAGAAGAGGGGTTACGGACCGGAGGGCATCCGGGACGGAAGTCGTCGGCCCGCCTAGTCGTCACGATCACGCAATGCTAGAATGCGGGGTCTGGGCAGAGGTGGGCGAGTGGCTAAAACCAGCGGTCTGTAAAATCGCCGTCCGAAAGGGCTACGCAGGTTCGAATCCTGCCCTCTGCACCAAAGCTCGAGCTCTAAGGACCGGCACAGGCGCGGGCCCACATAGCTCAGCCGGCAGAGCGCGTTCTTGGTAAGAACGAGGTCACCAGTTCGAATCTGGTTGTGGGCTCCATAAACTAAAGCGACCAGGCGGGGAAGGCAGCAAACCTAATGGCAAAGAAGATGTTCGACCGGACGAAGCCCCACGTAAACGTTGGGACTATCGGGCACGTTGACCACGGCAAGACGACGCTCACCGC
>CAYWBD010000048.1:0-21934 GCA_964456315.1 uncultured Thermoflexus sp. | reverse complement strand
GAGCGGCGGGCGGGATTGAGGCGGCCTTCTCGGTACTGGCGATCACCGAGTCCGCGATCCCACCCACGATCAGCCTCATGAACCCGGACCCCGCCTGCGACCTGGACTACACACCCCACCTGCCGAGGCGCGGGCGGGTAGCCACGGTCATGAGCAACGTGCTGGGTTTCGGCGGGCACAACTGCAGCCTGATATTCCGCGAATTCGTGGCGTAGTCGTGGCTGCCTTCCCTATCGCAGGCCGCCGGAACGCAAGTGCGAAAGCGGCGGATGGCCGCTGGCAGTTGGCGCCGCCACCGCCAACGGCCTTTCACCTGGACCTGAAGGGTCCTTCGCAATCGATAACGGGTCCTCTTCCAGCGCGGCTCCTGTACAACCGTGGCGTCCGAACGTCTGAGCAGGCGCGTGATTTTCTATCAGCCGGGATGGACGGCTCTGCGTCTCCCCTGCTCCCCGACCTCGACCGCGCCGCTGCCCGGTTGCTGACCGCTTGTGCGGCCGGCGAGCCCATCGGGATATGCGGGGACTTCGATGTCGATGGCCTTACAGGCACCGCCATCCTGGCGAGTGTCATTCGGACGCTCGGTGGCAGACCGGTCCCATACATTCCGCACCGCGAGCAGGATGGGCACGGCGTTTCCTTGCTTGCCATCTCGGCGTTCCGTGACGCCGGCGTGAACCTGATGGTGACGGTTGACACAGGCACCAACGCCGCGGCCGAGATCGCCGCGGCACGGGCCGCGGGCATTGAGACGATCGTCACGGACCACCACCTGCCCGCGGCGTCCGCGGCCAACGGCGGCTGGGCGCGCCCCGCCGCCTACGCCGTGGTCAACCCCCACCTCAACGGCGCCGATGGGGCCAGCCCCTGTGGCGCTGGAGTTGCCCTCCTGGTCGCGTTGGCGATGTGCGAATCCGCAGGTGTGGAACCACCGCCTGAGGTCCACGTCCTGGCCGCGCTTGGGACCATCGCCGACGGCGCGTCGTTGCGCGGGTGGAACCGGGCGCTGGTCCGTCACGGGCTTGACGCGCTTGGGAAAACGCGTCACCCGGGGTTACGCGCCCTGCTGGCGATATCGAGACCGAGCGGCGCCGGGGCGCGACCGGACACAGAGTTCGTGTCGTACTACGTGGCCCCGCGGCTGAACGCGCCCGGCCGGCTGGGCGACGCCGGCCCCAGCCTCCGGCTGCTGATGACCTCCGACCCGGACGAAGCCGACGCCCTGGCTGCCCGTCTGGACGCCCTGAACACAGAACGGCAGCGCCTCGCGCAAGTGGCGTGGGACGCCGCCGGCAAGTGGCTGGCCAACTCGCCACCGGACGGCCACCCGATGGTGGTCGTGCGTTGCGACAGCGTGCCGCCCGGACTGCTCGGTCCCCTTGCCGGAAAGCTCTGCGACGTCTACGGCCGGCCGGCCGTCGCACTGGGTATGGCCGACGGCGGCGTGCGGGCGAGCGCGCGAAGCACCCCCGGCTTCGACGTACACAACGCGGTAGCGGCGCACGCGCCACTCCTCGAAAGGTTCGGCGGACATGCACGCGCCGCCGGGTTCACCGTGAGGCCAGAGAACCTGGAGGCCGTTCTCGCTGGCATCGAAAGGCTTGCGGCCTGGGCCGCGATGAACGGCGAAGCCCGCGCCGCGATTGAAGCCGATGCGGAGGTGCGGGTCGAGGACCTTGGGGTCGGGATGTGGGAGTTCGTGTCTCTGATGGCCCCGTTTGGGGAAGGGAACCCGGCGCCGGTACTTGTCGCCCGGCGCGTTCAGCCGCTCCAGGTAAAGACGATGGGTGCGACTGGCCGCCACCTGCGGATGACCGTCGAGGACAACGGCCGCTCTGTGGACGCCATCGGGTTTGGCCTGGGAGCCGCGGAACTGGGCAGGGGGCGAGTCGACATCGCGTTCGGGCTGCGCACGGACACCTGGAACGGGCGGCTCCGGCGCGAGCTGGACCTAAAGGCCATCAGGCCAGCGTCCGGGTAGGCGAAATCGTCGGGGAATTTCTCCCGCCACCGAAGCAGGAGATAGTGCACGTCGGGCTCGAGATGCTCCTAGCCCGTCGCGCGGGCTTTCCGGCGGCGCTGTGACCTTGACGAGCCCTGTGGCGCAGGCGGCGCCTCATCTTCCCCCGGCTTCTTGAACCGGGTCTTCCAGACAATGAACGGCACCACGACCAGCCAGACGAGGATGGCGATAAGGTGCGCCTGCTGGAGGCCCCAGAACTTGACGTCATCCAGGCGCACGAACTGGATCGCAAAGCGGCCGATCGCGTAGAGGCCCAGGTAAACCATCCACAAGGAGCCATCTGGCTTCAACTTGCCCCGCAGGCGGAAGAGCACCGCAAGCACTGCCAGGTTCCAGATCATTTCGTAGACGACCGCCGGGTGCACGGGCCGTTCCGGGTCACCGAAATCGCGCTGAGCGCCGGGTCGCGCGGGGCTGTCAGGGTGGGTGAAGAACCAGCCCCACGGGAGGTCCGTGGCCCTGGACCAGTGCTCGCCGTTGATAATGTCCCCCACCCGCCCAATGGTCTGGGCGATGAGGAGCGCCGGCGCTGTCAGGTCCATCAGCTTGCCGACCGGGTAGCGGGAGATCCGGGCGTAGACCATGCCTGCGATCCAACCGCCGAGGATGGCGCCCCACAGGCCGATCCCGCCGGACCAGATCGCGAACAGCTCGCCAGGGTTGCTGCGGTACACACCCCAGTTGTCAGTGACGTGGACGATGCGCGCGCCGACGATGCCGCCCAGGATCGCCCAGATGGCGGTGTTGTAAACCATGTCCGTGTTGAGCTTCTCGCGTGCCGCCCAGCGCGCGGTCAGGTAGACAGCGACGGCAACGCCGACAAAGCTGAGCAGCCCATGCCAGCTGAGGGAGAAGCTCCCCGAGGAGAAGATATTCGGGTCAAACGGTATTTTGATCGCCAGGAGGCTGAGGTGGTCCATGAGGCTCCAACGGGAGGGCGCCGGGTGGTAGAGGGCTGGCTGGTTTCGCCCCGGGGACCGGGGCTGCGGGCACTGCGACCACGGTTGCTGAGGCGGTCTCCCGTCTGCGGGCCGCCAGACGGCCCCGGCCGATCCTGCCGCGCAATCGTCGCATTCTAGGTTTCGCTTTGGGTCAGCGCAATCCCGGCGGCCCGGCGTCACAGGCCGGCCGCCGTATGCCGCATGCTAGAATCCTGGCAATTCCGCGACAAGGCCAGTCGCGTCCCGCCAGACGCAACGCGTATTGATGCTAGATGCCGTCAACACCTTCCTCGACTACCTGGCGGTCGAGCGCGGGCTTTCCCGCCACTCCCTTAGCGCCTACTCGAACGACCTGCGTTCGTTCGTAGAGTTCCTGGGCGGGCTTCCGGGCGCCAAGTCATGGCCGGACGTGGGCCAGGATCAGGTGCTGCGGTTTATTGGGGATATGGACAGGCGCGGGTACGCCCCCGCGACCAAGGCACGCAAACTGGCGGCGGTGAAATCGTTCATGCGGTTCCTCCACAGCGAAGGGACGATAGCGCACAACCCCGCGACAGGGGTCCGTTCGCCCAGGATGGGCCGTCCGCTGCCCAAGGCCATAAGCGTCGAAGAAATGGAACGCCTCCTCGCGGCGGCAGCGGGCGATGGTTCCCCCACGGGACTACGTGACCTCGCGATCATGGAGCTCATGTACGCCGCCGGACTGCGGGTTAGCGAGCTGACTGGCCTGGACATCCCCCATGTCGACCTTACCCAGGCGATGGTGCGTGCGTTTGGGAAAGGTTCCAAGGAGCGGGTTGTGCCGCTGCACGACGCGGCGGTGCTCGCGGTGGCCGAGTACCTGGCGCGCTCACGCCCGTCGCTTGCCGGTGGGGACTCAGGTCAGGCGCTGTTCCTCGATGCCCGGGGACGCAGGATTACCCGCCAGGGAGTCTGGCTGCGCCTCAAGGGCTGCGCCGCCCGGGCCGGGATAACTGTGCACCTGACTCCGCACACGTTGCGCCACAGCTTCGCCACGCACCTGCTCCACGGCGGGGCGTCCCTGCGTCATGTCCAGGAGCTGCTTGGACACGCCAGCATCGCTACCACTCAGGTCTACACCCACCTCACGAGCGACCATGTCAGGCTCGAATACGAAAAGGCCCACCCCCGTGCAGGGTGACGCGCCGTCGACGCAGGCAACGATGGATGGAGGCAGGCGATGAAGCGGATAGTCGTCACTATCGAGGGCCGTGCAGGCGGGGGTGCGCCCGACGTTGGCCGCACTGTCGCCAGGGAGTTGGAGTTTGACTTCGTTGACCGGTTGCTACTTGCAGACATTGCCCGCCGGGTAGGGGCTACGGTGGGGGCGCTGGCCGATCACGAGCGTCGTGTTCCAACGCTCACCAGCCGGCTTGCCCAGGCCGTGCAGCGGATGCTCCACAGATCGGCGGTGGCTGGTATGGGTGGCGACCCGTACTTCGGCCCGGGGATCGAAACGCTGCTTGCCCGTCCGTACCGCGACCTTGAAGAGTCTCCTGCGACGACAGGAGAGGAAGTAGATGAGCAGCACTTCATCGCCACAACAGCTGAGGTGATCCGCGACCTGGCCCAGGTGGGTAACGTGGTGATCCTCAGCCGCGGGGGCGCAGCGATCTTGAAGGACAACCCCGACACGCTGAGGGTGGGCCTGGTTGCCAGGATGCCGGAACGGGTGCAGCGCATTATCGCCAGGGAGCATCTGGGCGAGGCTGCGGCGAGGGAGTTCATAGCCAGGTCGGACGCCGCCCAGCACAGGTACTTCGACAAGGCCTTCAAGAGCAGCCCGATCGACCCGTTCCTGTATCATTTCATGTGGAATACGTCGGACGTCAGCCCCGAATACGCCGCGCAGGCAACGGTTGCTGCCGCGAGAGTGATGGCGGAACGTGGCCTGAAGTACTCGGAGGCGCCTGCGGGCACAAGCACGGACGGGCGCAGCGTGTGACCGGGCGCCCCGGTAACGGCGTCTTCCCAGTGACGTAGGCGACAGCCAACCTGCCGCCCAGGAACTGACAGCCCTTGGGGCAGGCCCGCGGCGCGAACGAGCCGGGTGCCACGGATCCACACGCGCGCGTCACGACATCGAGTCCCCAACCCGCGCCAACGCGGCCGTAGAAGGCAAGACTCTCCTCATGCCCAGCAAGCGACCATCCCGCACGTTCTTCCACAGCCCCGGCCGGGGCCGCAAGGACAGCCGTCCAAACGTGTTCGTCCAGTCCGACAAGCCGTCCGAGTCCGAACGCGCGCCGTCGGGTGAGCCCGTGGCGGCGGCAGGGAACGGCCAGATGGCTCATCAGGCGGCCGCGGGCTCAGCGGTTGTCACCGCCCGCAGGCGAGGGCTGCGTGGGCGTACTGCCAGGCCACGGTCCGAGGTCTACACGCGGACACTTGGCAAGGAGCTGCGGCAGATCATCGTGCTGAGCGTGGTCTCTGTCGGGGTCATTGTGGCGCTCGCCTTCGTGCTGCAGTAGCACACACCGGGGCATCCCAGACGTTAGGCTAGGCTAAGGCCGTATGTAACGGCTGGCGGGCTCCTGCGACATCCAGAGTCTGCGCCCATGAGCCATAAGTCCGGGCTGACTCCCCCTCACGATGACACTCGCCTCGGCGCCGCAGTTCGCAGAACGGCTGGCTGTTGTCCCGCTCAAGCCGGGCGTTTACATGATGCGCGGCGCGTCGGCTGAGATCCTGTACGTCGGCAAGTCAGCGGCGCTCCGGGACAGGCTGAAGTCCTACTTCGGCAACCCCGCGGCGCTATTCGGGAAGACCGCCGACCTCGTGGCGCGCATCGCGGACTTCGAGTACATCGTTACGGAGTCTGAACAAGAGGCTTTGCTTCTTGAGAACAGCCTCATCAAGCGCCACAAGCCGAAGTACAACGCCAGACTCAAGGACGACAAGACTTACCCGTTCATCAAGGTGGACCTGGCAGACCCGTTCCCGCGTGTGTACGTCACGCGCCGCACCGCCGATGACGGCTCGCGCTACTTTGGGCCGTTCGCCAGCGCGGGCAGCGTCCGCAAGACGCTCGACCTGCTGAACCGGCTGTTTCCCTACCGGTCATGCACCAAGGCCATTACCGGCACCGATGACCGGCCGTGCCTTGAATACCACATCAAGCGTTGCGTGGCGCCCTGCACTGGCTACGCCTCGCGCGACGACTACCTGGGCATCATTGCGCAGGTGGTCATGTTCCTCGAGGGGGACACCAAGCAGGTGGTGTCGGAGCTCAAGGGAGCCATGCTGGAGGCCTCCGACAGCATGGAGTTCGAGCGCGCCGGAGCGCTCCGCGACCGGCTCCGGGCGATCGAGCGCGTCTACGAAGGCCAGAAGGTCGTCGGGCTGGGTGACGAAGACCTGGACGCTGTTGGTGTAGCCCACGGCAGGAACGAGGCTTGGGTCGAGGTGTTCTTCGTCCGCAAGGGGAACCTGATCGGGCGGGACAACTTCCTGATGGAGGGTACGCAGGACGACTCCGATTCGGCGATCACAGAGCAGTTCATCAAGCAGTTTTACGATTCAGCGTCGCACATCCCGAGGCGCGTCCTGGTGGGTGCTGCGCCCGAAGACGCCGGTCTGATCTCGGAGTGGCTGGCTTCGAGGCGGAGCGGGCCGGTGGAGATCGCGGTGCCGCAGCGCGGCCCCAAGAAGCGGCTGTTGGAGATGGTCAGGGAAAACGCCGCACAGGGGCTGGAGCAGCTGAAAATCAAATGGCTTACGGACTCGGACCTGATGAGCACTGCGATGTCAGGGCTGCAGGAGGAGCTGTCTCTGCCCAGGCTGCCGCGCCGGGTCGAGTGCTTCGATATCTCGCACATACAGGGCACCAACCAGGTGGCCAGCATGGCCGTTTTCGTGGATGGCAGGCCCAAGAACTCCCATTACCGCAGGTTCAAGATCAAGACAGTGGCCGGGAACGATGACTTCGCCTCGATGCGGGAGGTGCTTACTCGCAGGTTCAAGCGCCTGCAGCAAGCCAGTGTGGTGCAACTGCCCGGCGCGGCTGGGAAGAACGGTGAAGTCGACCCTGGCCGGCGACGAGGCCCGGTGACGTCAGCCGTGGGCAGCGAAGAGTCGTCGGGGCCGGCGGCCAGCAGTGAATCAAGTCAGAGCTTCGGCGAGGTCCCTGACCTAGTGCTGATCGACGGTGGCAAAGGGCAGTTGAGCGCCGCCCTTGAAGTGTTCCTGCGGCTGGGACTCAAGGACATTCCGCTGGCGAGCCTTGCCAAGGAGCAGGAAGAGATCTACGTCCCGCACAACCCGGAACCCATCATCCTGCCCCGGAACTCGCAGGCGCTCTTCCTCGTGCAGCGGGTGAGGGATGAGGCACACCGTTTCGCCGTGACGTTCCACCGCGAGCGACGGCAGAAGTCGTCTGTCCAGTCTGCTCTGGACCTTGTGCCGGGGATCGGGCCCAAGCGCAAGCGCGCCCTGCTCCGGAAGTTTGGCTCTGTGAAAGGAATCAAGGAGGCGACGCCAGAGGAAGTGGCGGCCGTGCCGGGGATGACGCTGAAAATGGTCGAAAAAATGAAGCAGTACCTGTAAGGCCGGTACGTGAGGGCGGTGCAGTTCACTTGGCCGGGCGAGGCGGTAATCGTCGAGCGTCCGCAGCCGCATGTTATCGAGCCGGACGACGCCGTCGTGCTGGTCACAACAGCCGCGCTCGCGCCCTGGGACATCGCCCGGTGCCAGGGGACAGCGGCCCGCCTCAGCATTGAGCCCACTGGCGCGCCTCCGGGCAACCGGCCCGCGCCGAAGGCCGGTCAGGGCGTGTCATCTCCGGACGTAGTCCCGGGCGGCGAGTTCGCGGGGAACATTGTCGAGATCGGTCCGGCGATCACCCGACTCAAGCTTAATGACCTGGTGTTTGCGCTGTCGGGCTGGACGGAGCCAGACGGGCGCGCTCGCGTCTTCGGGACGGGCGGGCTTGACGGCGGGCATGCCGATTACGTGCGTGTGCCCCGTGCTGAGGCGGTGCTCATCAGGACGACCGCGGCGTCGGAGGAGCGCTCGCTGTTGGCCGGGGGCACTTTGGCGTTGGGGGCAGGGGCCGCTGAGATCGCGATGAGATGCGGTCCGAGCGGCCACGTCATCGTCGTTGGCTGCGACCCGCTCGGCATCGCGGCGGTCATCGCGCTGCGCGGAAAGTCGACGGCCCACAAGGTGATCGCGCTGGACCACCGCCCTGCCCGCCTGGCCCTGGCGCGCCGTTACGGCGCGATCACTGTGGACGTCCGGCAGCCAGACGCTGTGGCGGCGGTCACGCCGTCTGCGGTGGTAGTCGTCGGCGCGCTGGCGGAGCGACCGGGGACCGCGTGGGTCGCCGGAGCTGTATGCGCGGGCGGGACGGTCATTTTCGCCGAGCCGGACGGCGTCGGCTGCTGGCTGACTCTCGATGTTCCGATGCGTGAGGGCGTGCAACTGCTCTCAGCCGCGTGGCCGTCGCATGCACAGGCATCAGGCCTGGCGCAGTCGGTGCACCTGGGAAAGCTGGACCTGAAGCCTTTTGTATCGCACGTGGTGCCGCTCGACGACGCAGCGGAGGCCTACAAGCGTGTGGTCGCTGGCGGGCCCGCCGTGCAGAAGGTGCTGCTCAAGCCGTAGCCGGTCGGAGCTACTGGGCGCCTGTCCTGCCCGCGCGGGTTAGGTCATAGGGAGCTGAACATGGCAGTGAAGGTCTTGGCCTGGCGCTATGACCACGTGGCTGACTGCAACCGGTACGGCAACTGCGTCGACCACCCGTTCTTCGAGAGGCCTTCGCTCCAGGAGCTGGCTGAATATCCTGGTCGGCTTCCCAACGGCAGCACGGGCCTCCAGTACGTCCCCTCGGATGTCGTCACTGCCAAGGGAGTGCCTGAGCCAGAAACGGAGTCGGGCTTCGAGGAGATGAGGCGCAAGGTGAGCGTGTTGCGGGCGGCGGCGGCCGATGCCCTGCACCGGATGCAGCGCGGTCATGCCCACGAAGTGGAGCAGATCCTGGGGAGCGCGATCACCGACTTCGACAGGGTCTGGCAGTTTAGGGCACGGCCATAGCCAGTCAGGGCGGTCGGGCTACGCCTGGGTGGCGGGATGGGTGGCGGCGGCGGCAGGTCGCCGCACTGTGAAGTCTGGCCCGGCGCTTTCTGCCGGCCGCCCTTCGGATGCCTGCCGGGCGGCGACGAGCTGCCTGTGCGCCCACAGCACGGTGAGCGCAGCGTCGAGGTTGGCGACGGTCTCGGGCAGCGAAATGACCCCCTCGGGCAGGGACAACTCCACCCTGCCGGGCTGCGGGGACGGCCGCGCCAACCCGGCGCGGGGGGAGCCTGCCGCCACGTCTGCTCCGTGTACCGGGCCAGGTGTCGCAGGTCCGGCTTGCCGCGGTGGATGACCCGGCTCTGAAGCTGGCGCCTCACTTGCCTCGATCAGCGATGGCCTGACGTCTGCAAGCACGCGGTCGATCACGGGGAGCCTGGCCCGGACCTCCTGACGGTCGGCGCCGGTGATCTCTTCAACGATGACGGCAAGGTTCGCTGCGTCCAACGGGCTGCTGCCAAGACGCCGCTGGATTTCAAGGAACAGCGGCACGCCCCGCGCCAGCGACCGCCTGGCGGACTTTGCCTCCTGTGGGGAGAGGGGACTGGCCGCACGGAGGCCGTCGCGGCTGACACGGAGGCGGCTGCGACCGGTGGCGATACCCCACATCCGGAGCGCGCCGACCCTGGCTGCGAAGGCGCCGCCGCGCTCGCTCATGCCAAGAGACCTGGCGAGGCCATTCCGGGAAACTTCTCCGGCGAACTCTTTCGCGACCTTGCCACCCAGGGCTATCGCCTCGGAAAGCGTGAACTCGGGGTAGTCGTGTGAGCCGAGAGTGGGCATCAAATTATCTCCCAGGCCGGTGGTGCGGGTCAGGCAGGCGATTCGCTTCACTGAGCCACAAAACAGGCGTCCGCGACGAGCCAGGGGCTCCCTGGTGCCCACCAGCAGGCGCGACGGGCCTGTCTTGCGTGCAGCTGGCCGGTCGCCTGCCCGCCCGGTTCCTGGGCGTGGAGGCAACTGACTGATGTGCTGCCACACGCCTGACTATACGCCGGTACCGTGGCGTGATTGCTGCGTGTTTTGCCCCTAATGCGCTGGATATATGCCGGTGCGACGGTACGCCGCCTCGGCGCAATAGCCGGGAAGAACAGCGGCGTAATAGCCGGCGTATGTTGAAACTTACCGGTATCAGGGCGGCGCAACGAACCGGCGCATTACTCGATTGGCCGTGGCCAATGCGCCGCCCGTGCCCGCTGAGATTGCCGGCAGCGCGTCTGACCTCGACTGGCAGAAGTCCGCTATTGCCCGCTGCGGCCGCCCTGTGACGCGCCCGGGCCCGTGATGCCCAGGCTCCCGAGCAGGCGCGTGAACTCCATCGGAAAAATGAATTTGGAAGAAGGGCTGGCCCCGAGCGCCTTGAGCGCCTCCAAGTATTGCAGCCCCATCGTGTTGGCGTCTACACCCTGGGCGACCTGGAAGATCTGGCCAAGCGCGTTCGCAAAGCCCTGTGCACGGAGCACGGCCGCCTGCTGGTCGCCCTCTGCGGCCAGGATGGCCGCCTGCCGGGCACCCTCGGCCTTCAAGATGGAGGCCTGCTTCTCACCCTCTGCGACGGTGATGCTGGCCTGCCGCTTGCCGTCAGCCTCCAGCACGACCGCCCTGCGCACCCGCTCGGCCGTCATCTGGCGGTTCATGGCCTCCTGGATGTCCTTGGGCGGGATGATCTCGCGGATCTCGACGTTTGTCACCTTGATGCCCCAGCGGCCGGTCTCCTGGTCCAGCCGGACGCGGAGCAGCTCGTTGATGCGCTCTCGCTGGGAGAGGACGTCGTCCAGCGGGATGTCGCCAATGACGGCGCGCAGCGTTGTGGTTGAGAGCCCGACCACCGCCATGCTGTAGTCCTGGACTTCCAGCACCGCTTTGTCGGCCTGGTTGATGTCCACGCGCATGTAAACAAGGAAGTCTATGTCGATCGGCGCGTTGTCCCTGGTGATGCTGGTCTGGCGCGGGATCTCCAGCACGAGGGTCCGGGTGTCGACTTTGCTGTACTGGTGGATGATGGGGACCGTGAACACGACTCCGGGGCCACGCATGCCCTCGAAGCGGCCAAAGCGGAACCGCGCCACGCGCTCATAGTCCCGGACGAAGTTGATGATCCCCATGGTCGCCTCCGATTGGCCCGGCTCAGCAGGGCCACACCCGTTGGGTGGAATTCAGCCCGCTGCGGGGGCCTTGCCCGGCCGCGCCGGCTCAACGATCAGCCACATGTCTCTCGTACCAGTGACGGTCACTTGCTGGCCGGCCTCGATCCGCTGCCCGCCCGCCGCCTCCGCAGACCAGGTCTCACCCGCGGCGCGCACCTGACCCTTCGGGGACAGCGGGACGACAACCTCCGCGGTCTGTCCCACGAGGCTCGCGCTGGTCAGCGGGCTAACGTAGGGTCCCGCTTTGCGCGACAGCCTGAGCTCGCGGATGAACACTGCGATCAGGAGGAGCAGGACGGCCCCGATGCCCACGAGCAGCCACCGGGAGACTCGCAGCGCAGAGTCTGGGAAGTCTGGTGTGCCGATGCCGCCAACTATGAAGATGCCGGAAAGGAGCAGGACGATTACTCCGGCGACGCCGAAGAAGCCGATGCCCGGGTGGAGCGCTTCTGCGAAGAGGAGGGCCATCGCCAGCACGAACAGCGCCAGCCCTGCCCACGAGAACGGCAGCTGGCCGAGCCCGGCGAACCCCAGGATCAGGAACACCACCCCGAGAGTTGCGGGGACGATGAGGCCAGGGCTCCAGATTTCCACGATGATCCCTAGCCCGCCCAGGGACATCAAGAGGAACGACAGAGTCGGGTTTGCCAGGAAGCCCAGGAACCGCTCGAAGATGTTGGGACGTGCGGTACGGACCTCCGCACCGGTAAGGTCCAGGGTGACCTCGCCGCTGGCGACCTGGACGGTCCGCCCGTCGAGCGCACGCAGTAGCTCGAACCGGGACGGGGCGATCAGGTCAGCGATGCCGTTCCCGACCGCCTCGCCTGCGGAATACGCAGCGGCTGTGCGCACGGTGGCTTCCAGCGGCCCCGTCGGCCTGCCGCGGCGTTCAGCGATGGACTTGATAAACGCGGCTGCGTCCTCGTTGGCCTTCCTCGCAAGGGTGTCGGGCAGGTCTTCGCCCTGGCTGCCCACCGGAGAGGCCGCGCCAATGTTGGTGGCGGGCGCCATGGCGACGACTGAGGCGGCGGCCGCTATGAAAGTTCCCGCGGAGGCGGCGTGCGCGCCCTCAGGCGCCACGTAGACCGCGATCGGGACTTGCGACGCGAATATCTCGCGCACGATGTCGCGGGTGGACTCTAGCGATCCGCCCGGAGTGTCAAGCCGGATGATGATGAGTCTTGCGTCCGCTTCCTCGGCGCGCTTGATGTGCTTGGCGATGAAGCGGGCAGACACGCGGTCGATGGCGCGGCTCAGCTCGATTTCGTAGACCGGGCCGGCGTTGGTCTGGGCGCTGGTCGTCTGCAGACTGACGGCGAAGAGGATTGCGCCAAGAAGCAGCGCGGCCAGCGCCAGGCCCAGCCGGGCCGGCCGGAATGAGCCGGGGGTCTGACGACGCGTTGCGTGTCTCATGGCATTACGCCCCGATGTTACTGCGTGTTCGGCGGGCCGTCGTGCGCGCGGGATGCGCCGGGCTATACTGCCGCAGCACTCGGGCCCAGCACCAGCCTCGGGCCCATCAACAGCGTGAGGGCCTTGCGTTGAAGATCAGGGACATCGTGACCTACCACGCCCACGACGGGAGCAGGAACAACCTGTTCTTGCACGTATTCACTGATGAAGGGATCACGGGCGTCGGCGAGGCGTACTCGATCGGGCCTGATGAGGGCGTCATCGGCGTGATCGAGAACATGAAGCCTTGGTTCGTGGGGCAGGACCCTGGGCGCATCGAATGGCTCGTCCGGCGGGCGCGCAACACCATGCGGTTCCCGCTGGGGCAGGTGGCGTGGTCGGCGCTGTCCGGGATTGAGCTTGCGCTATGGGACATCCTCGGCAGAGCCAAAGGCGTCCCCGTGTATCGGCTGCTCGGCGGGCCAACGCGCGACAAGGTGCGGGTGTACCACGCCATCTACGACGCCGACCCCGCGAAGCTGGCCGACGTGGCGCTCGGGCTGCTCTCGGGGGGCTATACGGCCTTCAAGACGACGCCGTTCCCGCCCGGCTTCCGGGCGATGCCGTGGCGGGCTGTGGTCAGGGAGTCTGCCCGGCGCATGGAGACGCTGAGAAAGGCGGTCGGCGACGGCCCGGACATCGGCATAGACGTGCACACCGTGATCAGGGAGCCGGCGAAAGCGGTCGAGCTTGTGAAGGCGCTCGTCCCCTTCCGGCTCATGTTCGTCGAAGAGCCGGCCGGCGCGGAGTTCGTCGCCACCACGGCGCGGCTGCGGCGGGAGTTCCGCGTGGCGCTCGCAACCGGCGAGAACCTCTACGGCGCGGCCCGGTTCGCGGAGCTGTTGGATGCTGACGCCGTAGACATCATCCAGCCGGACCTGCTGTGCTGCGGCGGCCTGCTGGAGGCGAAGAAGATCGCAGCGATCGCAGAGGCTCACTACGTGACGGTCGCGCCGCACAACCCGCTGGGGTTGGTATCGACGGCGGCGTCGGTGCACTTCGCGGCCAGCATCAACAACTTCTCCATCCTGGAGTGGCACGGTGACGACAAACGCAAAAAACAGGAGTTCGTGACGCCAGTGTGGAAGCCGGTGAACGGTTACTTTGGCCTGCCGACAGCGCCTGGCCTGGGCCTGGAACTGAACCTGGACGTGATCAGGCGCAACCCGGCGAAGCACTGGAACCGGGGCTTCCCTGTCGGGCCGGACGGGAGCCCGGGCGCAATCTGATGTCGGCCAGCTCCGTGATCATCGCTCTCTCGGCGTGAGCGGCCAAGGGTGAGGGCGAAACCGTGGGCCTAACGACCCCTCACCCTGACCCTCTCCCGCAAGGGGAGAGGGGACGAAAGAGGCAAGGGGGGCACGAAAGAGGCAAGGGGAGAGGGCACGAAAGAGGCAAGGGGGGCACGACAGAGGCAAGGGGAGAGGGCACGAAACAGGAGTATCGGTTCCAGATGAAGATCAGCGGAATAGAGACGCTCATCGCAGACACAGGCAACAACAACGTTGTCTACGTCCGGACACACACCGACGCCGGCATGTACGGCGTGGGCGAGGCCTACAGGGTCGGCCCGGACAGGGCGACTGCGGAGTGGGTGGCCTACTTCGCAGAGCAGCTGGTCGGGCGGGAGGCGACGGAAGTCGAGCGCAACTGGGCGATCATGTACCAGGGCGCGCGGTTCCCGATCGGCTCATCGGGGATGGCAGCCCTCTCGGGGATAGACCAGTCGTTGTGGGACATCCTCGGGAAGTCGCTCGACATGCCGGTGTACGAACTCACAGGCGGCCGTGTGCGGGACCGCATCAGGGCCTACCACGGGGTGCACGGCGCCTCGCCCCGGGAGCTTGCCGAAGCGGGGGTGAAGCTCGTGCGTGGGCAGGGGTTTACTGCGCTGAAGACCTCTCCCCTGCCCGGCGACTGGCGCGACATGACGTGGAACCGGGCGGTCGACAAGGGGAAGGAGCTCCTGGAGGCGCTGAGGCGGGCCGTGGGGGACGACATCGACATCGGGCTGGACGCGCATGCCGCGGTCTGGGAGCCTGCCAGGGCGCTTGAACTTGCGGATGCCCTGGCGCCATACGGCCCGATGTTCATGGAGGAGCCGCTGCGCATGGAGAACCGGCACGAGATGGCGCTGCTACGCCGCAAGATGCCATACGCGCTTGCGACCGGGGAGTGCCTTTACACGAAGTTCGAGTTGGGCGACCTGATACGTGATGAGGCAGTGGACATCCTGCAACCTGACGTGTGTATTGTGGGCGGCCTGACCGAGATGCGGAAGATCGCCGCGAACGCGGAGGCGCACGACCTGACAGTCGCGCCGCACAACCCGCTCGGGCCGCTGGCGACGGCGGTGAACTTGCACTTCGACGCCGCCACGCCGAACTTCCTGATCCAGGAGTACCGGGCGCCGTCGGAGGGGGAGGCCGCGACAGTGACGCGGGCCCCAAAGCCTGTCGACGGCTATTTCCCGCTGCCGGAAGGCCCGGGCTGGGGCGTTGACATCGTGGACTCAGCGATCAAGGCCCGGCCGATGCGGCGCAACTGGCGCCGCGGCGACCATGTGTACCCGGACGGCGCGGTGGCGTATATCTGACGCTGTGGTGGCCTCTAGATCGTGCAGCCCTGCCGTCGGCAACCTTCATTCCGAGCGAAGGCCCGTAGTCGAGGAATCTGACGTTGATGACCGAGGACAGTCGTTGATCTCGAGGGACGTAAGATTCCTCGGCTGCGTGCACCTCCGGTGCACTCCGCTCGGAATGAGGGTGGTCGCTGAACCGCGGTCGTTCTGGAGGCGCCGATGCCCAGGCCAAGCATGAAAGGCAAGTTCCTGAAGCCGGACCAGGCGGTGGCGAAGAGGGTGGCAGCGTTGGGTGCCGCTCACGACGCCGTTGAGAAGAAGATGTTCGGCAGCGTGGCCTGGTTCACGCCGGTGACGGCGCAGATGTTCCTCACGGTCTGGGGGAGCGACGTGGCGGTGAGGCTGGGTGAGAAGGAGGCTCAGGGACTTATCAGCGCAGGGAAGGCGGCGGCGTTCGAGCCTGTGCCGGGCCACGCCATGAAGGAGTACGTCATTGTGCCCGCGGCAGAAGCCGCAGATGACAAGAAACTGGGTGGCTGGATTAGCCGGTCGGCTGAGTACGCCTTGAAGCTCCCGCCGAAGAAGAAGTGACGGCGGCTAACTAACGACCGAGCGCGGCGGCCTGCTTGTGTGTGGCCCGCATCGGTGAGGGCGTAGATCGCAGACGTATCGACGGAGGTCACTCTACGTACGCTTTGGCAAGCTCCCCGTCGTGGTGCTCGGACACCGGCTTGCGTGCCGTCGCGCCTTTGCCTGAGCCGACAAAGCCGAGGTCCTTGACGCTCAGCTTCTTGGTGCTGGGGGCCAGTTGCTGACGCACCATCTCCCGAATCAGCGCGGACATCGAGATGCCCCGCTCGATTGCGCGGCGGCGCAGGAGCTCAACAACCTCATCGTCTAGATGGAGGTGTGTCCGTCGCAACATGGCGGCCTCGATTGCATAACGTCATTCCGTGATGATGGCACCTTCGCGAACTGGTGCCGGACTCCCCCTCGGGAATTAGAAGTCTTGCGACCCTGTCATGGGCATTGCGGGCGGAGGCGGATCTGGCTACTCCTTCCAGGCGACGGCCTCGCAGTACGAGTGGAACAAGAATAGGTGGGGGTCGTCCGCCTGCGCCCGGACTGCCGCGGCCAACTGTTCGACCCGCGCGCGGCTGGCCCAGCCTTGCGCGACGACGACGTCGCCCCAATCTGGGCCGAGCATTCTTTCCGCCATGCTGGCCCGCCCTGCCCGCAGCACCTGCGGGTCAATTCGTGAGTAGGACGCGGAGAACTCGCAGCGGGCGAAGCCTGCCTCACGTAGCAGTCCTGGCTGCTTTGGCCCAAAGTCAGGATCTCCGCCGTTGAGCCGTATCAACCTGTTGTTGAGGTCGGTGCGTTCTTCGATGAGCGGGTTGCCGGGCGGAGAGACATGGCCTTTCTCGTACCCGTTGCGAATACCCACCACCCCGCCTTTCCGGAGCACCCGGCGCATCTCCCGCAGCGCCGCCAGGGGATCGCGCAGGTGCTCAAGCATGGTGTGCGAAAACACGGCGTCGAACGACGCTTCGGGAAACTGTAGCTGATAAGCGCTGGCAACCTCGAACCTGACATTGGTCAACCCGCGGCTGGTCGCGGCCGAGCGGGCTTTCTCCACCTCGGATTCTGCGATGTCGACGCCAACCGCCTCGCCCGGTGCGACGGCCTCAGCGAGGTCCAGGGTGATTGAGCCGGGGCCGCACCCGACGTCCAGCAGCGTCATGCCAGTCTTCAGGTGGGAGAGGAAGAATGCGGCGTAATCTTTGCCGCGCCGCGCAGAGAAGAACCTCGACGCGCCTCTGTACCCGGGGGTGTAGCGCTCTTTTTGGGGATGATCTTTGCCGTTGGGATCCATTCGGCGACCTCCCGACAAGTCTGTGACCTACCTGGTCCTGCGCCGCGGGGCTCTTGTTGACGGAGCCGGCCCTTGGATCTCGCTGCCGGGCCCGCCAGCCCAGGCGCCCAGCGCAAGCAGGCCGCCATCGACTGCCATGTACGACCCTGTCATGAACGAGGCCTTGCTGCTGGCTAGGAACAGCACCGCGTTGGCGATATCGTCGGCCTGCCCGATCCGCCCCAGCGGGTGCAGCCTCCCGGTCTTTTCCAGTTGCTCGTTGACGTCCGACCCCTTGGGGAACGTGGCCCGGACCATCGGGGTGTCCATGGCCCCCGGGCAGACGGCAAGCACGCGGATGTTGTCTGCGGCGTAGTCCAGGGCAAGCTGCCGTGTCAGCGACAGGTCGCCGCCCTTGCTAGCGGCGTACGCCGACACGCCCCGCATGGACTGGATGCCCTGCACCGAGGCGTTGTTGATGATGACGCCGCCGCCGCGCTTTTTCATTTCGGGGATGCAGTACTTGGCCATGAGGAACCGGGATTTCAGGTTCACGTTGATGATGCGGTCCCAGTCCTCCTCGGGAAGCTCATGCGCGGGCTTGTATGACGACGGCGGCTGGATGCCGACGTTGTTGAACAGGATGTCGACGCCGCCGTAGGCGCGCACGGTGGCCTCGACGACGTTGCGGCATGCGCCCGCGTCGGAAACATCGGCAAGCACCAGGAGGCCTCTGCCAGGAGTCTTATTGATGGCGGCGACAGTATCCTGGGCCGCCTGACGGTTAATGTCGGCCACCGTGACGTAAGCGCCTTCACGCGCAAACGCCAGCGCGGCGGCTCGCCCCATCCCCATGGCGGCCCCCGTGACAATCACAGCCTTCTTCGTGAACTCGCCCATTGCGTTACCCCCTAGCCTGGCCGCCGCGGCAACCGGGCGGCCGTGCCGAGGGCAGGATGATAGACCCTACGGTTCCAGCGCGGCTCCAATCGCGCGGACAACCGTGGCCGCCAGATACCCCGCGCCAAAGCCGTTGTCGATGTTGACGACCGCGACCCCGGGCGCGCAGGAGTTCAGCATTGCCAGCAACGCCGCAACTCCGCCAAAGCTGGCGCCATATCCCACACTGGTAGGCACCGCGATGACCGGCGCGGACACGAGGCCCGCGACGACGCTGGGAAGCGCGCCTTCCATGCCAGCGACCACCACGATGGCCCTGGCCTTGCGCAGGCGCTCCGTCTGAGCCAGCAGCCTGTGCAGTCCGGCCACGCCGACATCGGTGACCCTGTCGGGTGGGCAGCCCATCAGCTGCGCGGTAATCGCGGCTTCGTCGGCCACGGGCAGGTCCGATGTACCCCCGGTGACGATGGCCACCCCGGTGAGCGGGGGCTGCTGCGGCCTGCGGTCTGCCCAGACGATGCGTGCCGTCGGCTCTTCACGTGCACCGGGGACCAGACGGAGGACCTCTGCCCTCGCGGCGGCGTCTGCACGGGTGACCAGGACAACTCCGGCGCGGTCGAATATGCGGGCGGCGATCTCGCCGACCTGCTCCGGCGTCTTGCCCGCGCCGAACACGACCTCGGGGAACCCTTTGCGCGCCGCGCGGCCGTGGTCGAGCGTGGCGAAGCCGAGGTCCTCGGACTGGATGGTCGCGATCAGCGCGGCAGCGTCGGCGGGCGCGAGCGCGCCCGAGGCGACCCTGCGCAGGAGGTCTGTCAGGTCTTGGTGTGCGATGGTGTGGACCCCGCCAGGCTTTCCCGGCATCCTGCCTGTGTCCCGCCGCTGAAGATTGACGTTGTGTTGCGGCGGTTCCTATACTCGCCAACATATTAGGGGGCACAGTTGGCCACAGTTGCCCCGCCGCGACGCAAGAGCGACCTGGTCGTGTGCCTGGCGCCGTCAACCGTCAGCGCCCAGGCGACTGGCGGGCAGCGCGCCCGCCCGTGGCCGCCAGTATGCTTCTCTGGGCCGCAGGCGGCGTCGGCCATCCACCTACAAGATTGAGCGCGGGAGTTAGTCCGGATGTGGGTCACATGTCTTCAGGAGAACCTTAGCAAGGGCCTGGCTGTCGTCAGCAGGGCCGTAGCAGTCCGGGCCACGCTGCCGGTGACGCAGAACGTGCTGTTGCAGTCAGACGGCTCCAGGCTGCGGCTAAGCGCGACAAACCTTGAGATAGCCATAAGCACGTGGGTCGGGGCGCAGGTCGAGCACGAAGGCGCTGTGACCATACCCGCGCGGATGCTGACGGACTTCGTGAACTCGCTCCCCGCGGACCGCGTCGAGATCGAGATGCTGAAGGACCAGAAGGGCATCAAGCTGAAGTGCAAGAACTACATCGCCACCTTCAACGGCACCGACGCCGAGGAGTTCCCGCCCATCCCGTCCGTGAAGGGCGGCATCGTGGCGAAGCTCCCCGCTGACCTGCTGCGCGGCGCGTTGCAGCGGGTGGTCTTCGCAGCCGCCACCGATGACTCCCGCCCGGTGCTGACAGGAGTGAAAGTGGACCTGAGCGAGTCGCAGTTCGCGTTCGCCGCGGCCGATGGGTTCAGGCTGGCGGTCGAGAAGGGCGCCCTGAAAGAAGAGGTTGCAGCCCCTGTCGGCGTGATCGTGCCCGCCAAGACGATGTCTGAAGTGGCCCGGCTGCTGGGCGACCAGGCCTCGGACGTCGAGTTCTCCGTGACCGCGCAGAAGAGCCAGGCGATGTTCAGGCTGGACAATGTCGAAGTGGTCACGCAGCTTGTGCAAGGCACGTTCCCAGACTACGAAAAGCTGGTCCCGACGAGCCACGGGACGACCGTCAAGATTGACCTGCGGGAGTTCCTGCAGGCGTCAAAGGCGGCGTCCATATTCGCCCGTGACGGCAGCGGCATCATCCGGCTGATCGCCGCGCCGGGTGAAAAGGGGAGCCCGGGCAGCGTGAAAGTGGTCGCCCGAGCCGAGGAGATGGGGGACAACGAGAGCACGCTGGAGGCGGTTGTTGAAGGCGAGACGTCGAAGGTGGCGTTCAGCGCCCGCTTCCTGACAGACGTGCTGGCCGTACTGCAGGGCGATGACGTGACTATGGAAACGACGACGCCGTCCAGCCCCGGCGTGTTCCGCGCCCCGAAGCACGCCGGCTACACGCACGTCGTCATGCCCATGTTCGTGCAGTGGTAAAGGGCACAGGCACTGGCATATGACGACAGAAATAGACAGCGATGTCGACTTAATTCTTCGGACACTCTGTGCGTGGTCCGAGCGAGAGAACGATCCTCAAACCGGCCGCTATACTCTGAAGACTGATGAGTTGCTCCAAGCCACTAAACTTTCTCACGAGCGAGTTGAAGACGCCGTTACCCTGTTGGCCAATCGGGGCCTTGTGAACGCCGTCATAACCCTCGGAGGGCTTCAAGAGGTTGCTCCGACAGCCGAAGGAAGGGCATATTTTCAAAGGAGCGGCACGAGCATCAACAATGACAGCGAAGAACCCTCCGAGACCGACGTGGAGTACGAGGTGTTTCTCAGCCATTCAAACCTAGATGATGACTTCGCTAAGAACGTAAAGACGATTCTAGACGCGAGCGGTATCCGCACCTTCGCCACACCCGGCAGCATTCCTACGGGTAAATGGGAGCCGCAAATCGAACGGGCCCTACAGAGATCAGTTTATATCTGGGTCCTAATCACGCCTAAGGCCCTCGGCCAAAGCGTGTGGACACACCATGAGTTTGGATACTTCTATGGGTACAGACACGGGAAAGGGGAGGATGCTGGTGGCCATAAATGCAGGTTTCTCTTTACCGAAGGAACACAGTTACGCGGGCTTTACGGTGAGATCCAAGGAGTCAGAATCGACTCTTTCGACGACCCGGTGTCCATCGCAAGGGTCATCGCCAAAGAGATTGGCAGGGGCTTTAAGGAACCACCGAATCGAGAGGAACTCCGGGATGCCGCGTCCGGCCGGGCTACGACACCACCGGAAGGGCTGGACGAGATGCAGGTCGTCGGAACCAGCAGCAGCGCGGCACCTGATTACTCCTACGGGATCTGCACGATCGACATCACTAGCCCTAAAGCCATCTTTAACGTAAGCGCTGTTACATGGCACCCAGAAGTGGCCGTGTGGCCTCTCAAGACTTTGCCGCAGGTTGGTGCCGGCCAGAAGCAGCAATTGTCGCTGAGAGTAGAGTGGGCGAAAAGGGAGAACGTTCCAAAGGAGTTGCAGGACTCTTTCAAACGGAGATTTCCCCTGCGGCGACCTCGAGACCCTGGACCACCCTGGGCACCTCTGTATCTCACCTTCGAGACCCAATCCGGTCAGATCTGGGCAGCAGTGGCATACATGCAGGTCGAACGACAAATCCATGGCCATCCCGAAACGCGTCTTCTCTATGGCCCGAATTCTTACGGATGGGTAAGGGGCCGAACCAACTGACTTCGCGGCGGGCCAGCGTAACCGCCTTCGCGAGCCGATCAAGTGAACGCCGGGATGACCTCGTCCATGAACAGGCGCATGTCGTCGAGCTCCTGGAAGCGCGGGAAGAACGTGATGATGAGGTCAAAGCCCAGCGCGGCGATCTGCGCGTACTGGTCCCGCACCGCGGACGGGTCCCCGGCGACTGGCGGCGAGTCGCCCTGGAGGTTCTTGCCGGCCATTTCGAGCGCCTTCTTGTGCGACCGGTCGATGAACGTGCCAACAGAGAGGGTCTTCCGGATGGAGTTGAAATCCCTGCCCTCGGCGGCGCAGTGCTCGGCCAGAATCTCCAGCTTGCGCTTCAGGATGGGCAGTGGCCGGGACACGTCATTCCACCAGTCGGCGTGGCGGGCCACGACCCGCAGCGTCTTCTTCTCGCCGCCGCCGCC
>CAYWBD010000047.1:0-4213 GCA_964456315.1 uncultured Thermoflexus sp. | reverse complement strand
CGAGACCGCCAGCCGCAAGGCCATGCTCCAGACCGGCCTCATAGACATCACGCACCTGCCCATCAAGGACCGGGTGGATGTCCTCAAGGAAGGCTACAAACTCGCAACTGAGGGGTTCCTCAGCGAGAACGCCATCGCCTTCGGTGGCAACTGGTGGGAGACCAAGCACATCCAGACGAACAACGCTATAACCCGGACCCTGGACCTGAGCAAGCCGTGGATATCGAAGTCTGAAGTGGATGACGCTGCGGGCTATGAGAAGGCGCGCAAAGTACGCGAGGCGCTCGCCATCTCGATAGACCGCGACAACATCGCCAAGGGCATCTTCCTCGGCGAAGGCAAGTCCTCCTACACGCCCGGCTACCCGCCGAGCGAGCCCGGGTTCAAGGACTCCTGGAAGTACGAGTTCAACCTCGCCAAGGCCAAGACGCTGCTCGCTGACGCTGGCTACGCCAACGGATTCAAGGCCGAGTTCTGGGTCGGGCCCTCCGGCGATGGCGTCACGATGGGCGAGGCCATCGGCGGCTCCTGGCAGTCTGACCTCAAGGTAGCCGTCGAGTTCGACCGCACTGTGTACGGAGTGACATTCCGGCCCAGCATCGTCAACCGCTCGGTGAATAAGCTGTGGTGGTGCGGGACGGACGGCATCAACTTCCCGACCGTCTGGCCGAAGGGCTTCCTGCTCAGCACGATGAGCGACGGCGGCTTCATGTGCGGCACGGAGCACGCCAAGTTCGGGCAGATCTTCCTGGACATGGCGAAGAGCGCAGACCCTGCGAAACTCAAAGAGCTGTCGCTGTCCTACTTCGACGAGATGCGCAGGACCATGGCGCAGGTCGGCGTGGTGGACGTGCCTCAGTTCCCCGTCTACAACGCCAACACGGTCGCCTCTTGGGCCATGGTGCCCGAGGGCAAGGGCGTCGTCGGCGGCTTCAACAACCTACACACAGTGAAGAAGAAGTAACCTGCGACGGACATCCAGCGGGTGTCGACAATGTGGGCGGGGCCGCAAGGCCCCGCCCACATGTCTTGTGGCCCATGGGCCAGGTGGCGTATCGGGCAGAGCGCGCCCTGGGAACGAGACATCCCGAGCAGCGCCAGTCCGCGGCGCACGCCATCCCGCCCGGGGCGAAGACCTAACGGCATGAGACACGGCTGCTCCGGACGCGGTATGCTCTTGCCGCTGCCCACGGACACTCCAAGTCGGGCCGTGGCGCAGGCAAAGGCCAATGTCCAAGTTCATTATGCGAAGGGTCGTCTACGCGTTCATCGCCCTACTGGGCGCGACGATGATCGTGTTCGGCCTGTCCCGCATGGTCGGCGACCCGCGCGACCTGTTCATCCAGGAGGGCGGCTACGGCACCACGCCGGAGCAGCGGCTGGCCCTTGAGAAGCAACTCAACCTGGACCGGGCGCTCCCCATCCAGTACGGCATCTGGCTCGGGCGCACCCTAAAAGGTGACCTGGGCGACTCGGTGTTCACCCGGATCCCCGTTGCACGGCAGATCAAGGAGAGCGCGCCGCGGACGCTCAAGCTCGGCCTGGTGGCGTGGGTCCTCGCCACCGGCATGGGCATCCCGCTGGGCATCATCGCCGCGGTCTACCGTGGCACCGTCATCGACAAACTGGCGCGCGGCTTCGCGCTTCTCGGCCAGGCCGCGCCGCCGTTCTGGATCGGCATCATGGGCATCCTGCTCTTCTCCGTGAAGCTCAGGTGGCTGCCGGCCGGGACCGAGGGCGACGGCCTGGCCATCCGCAACTTCGTCATGCCCGCGTTCACACTGGGGTGGCTGGCATCGGCTGGCTACATGCGCATCACCCGGTCGGCGATGCTTGAAGTCATCGACTCCGAATTCGTCAAGCTTGCCCGGGCCAAGGGCGTCGGCAAGTGGAAGGTCATCTGGAAGCACGCCTTCCGGAACGCCCTGATCCCGCCGCTCACCGTGTCGGCGCTGCTCCTGGCGGGGTTCATCACCGGCGCAGTCGTCGTTGAGACGGTGTTCGCATGGCCCGGTCTGGGCAGGCTGGCAGTCGACGCGGTGTCGAACAACGACTACCCGCTTATGACCGGCACCGTCCTCGTGTTCGCTGCGGTGTACCTGGTCATGAACCTGCTCACAGACGTGGCCTACGCGTACATAGACCCCAGGATCAGGTACAACTGACCGGCCGGACGCCGGTACTCCGGCACGCTGCCCGAGTGGAAGGCGCAACCTCCACGCACGGCAAGGCCAAGAGGTAGCCATGGCTCAACAGGTCGCAGTACGCACAGTCGCATTCCCGGAACGGCCAGAGGCCCGGCGCCGGGGCGTGTTCGGGTCGGCCTGGCGGGTCATGACGCAGTACCCGGTGCTGCCCGCCATCGTGCTCGTCGTCATGACGTTTTGCGGCATATTCGCGCCCTGGATCACACCGCACGACTCCATCCGGCCTGACTACGGCGCAATCGCCCAGCCGCCGGTGTGGGAAGCAGACGGCAACTCAAAGTACCTGCTCGGTACCGACAAGCTGGGGCGTGACATGCTGACCCGCCTTATCTACGGTGCCAGGGTGTCCCTGATGGTGGTGCTCATCTCCACAACCAGCGGCATGCTGCTGGGCACCGTCCTGGGCCTGTGCGCGGGCTACTTCGGCAAGAATGTGGACGAGGTGATCTCCCGCATCGTGGACGTCTGGCTTGCCATCCCGTTCCTGCTCGTGGCGATGATCATCGTGATCCTGGTGGGGCAGAGCTTCACGCTGATGCTCGGGCTGCTCGCCCTGCTGGCCTGGTCGCCTTTTGTCCGCAACGTGCGCGCCGAGGTGCTCTCGCTCCGCGAGCGTGACTACGTGGCGGCGGCCAAAATTTCCGGTGCGTCTTCGACGCGGATCCTTGCGCGGCACATCCTGCCCAACGTCACCAATACGATCATGGTGATCGCCAGCCTGCGCGTCGGGCAGCTCATCCTGTCCGAGTCCATCCTTAGCTACCTGGGAGTGGGAGTGCCGCCGCCGACGCCCGCATGGGGCGCCATGGTCGCCGACGGCCGTGACTACCTGAACACCGCCTGGTGGATCAGCACTCTGCCCGGCATCGCCATCCTGCTGGTGGTCATGGCGTTCAACTTCACCGGAGACTGGATCCGCGACAAGACCGACCCCCGTCTGCGCCAGCTGGGGTAGGTGGCTGGTCCGCGACGCTTGGCGGGCACGCAACAGTCCCACGTGCCGGCCCGTCATTCTGAAGGCCGCCGCTGCGGCCGTGCGGTAGGGCACAAGCCTGCAAGTCATTCTGAGGGCCGCCAAGCGCGGCCCTCAGATTCCCGTTGGCCTCGTCAACGTTGACGCCCGGCGGACCGCACCGCGCGAAAGCGGGATTCCTCGCCACGCTCGGAATGACAGCCGCCCGGGACCCCAGCTCAGCAGCGCAGTGTGACCTTGACCACCCCGTCGCGCCGTGAGTTCGCAAGGTCGAACGCGTCCTGGACCTTCGAAAGCGGCAGGAAATGCGTGGCGACTGGCGCCATGTCGATCTGCCCGCTGTTGATCCACTCGAGCGACTGCCGGTAGCTCGCCCACCCCGGCTCCTCTTGCGAGCCCCACGGGATGAACGCGCTTGCGCGCTTGCGAAACATAGCCATGTGGTTCCACGGCACTGGCTCCAACGACTCAGGCAGCCCGAAAAGCACCACCAGCCCCTGGTCCCCCACCATCTCGAACGCCTGGGTTAGCGTCGGGACCGAGCCCACCGCCTCGACGACCACGTCTGCGCCCCGGCCTGACGTGAAGTCCAGCACGGCCGTCGTTGCGTCCGGTCCGCTCAATGCGACCGACTTGTCAGCGCCAAACTTCGTCCCAAGTCCGGCGCGGTGCGGCACAGGGTCAAACGCGATCACCCTCTCAGCGCCCAGGCGTTTCAGCACGAAGTCCCAGAACAGGCCGGCGCTCCCCTGGCCCAGGACCGCCACGGTCTTGCCCAAAAGGGGCGGCATGCGCTTGGCGGCGTAGATCACCGTGCCCAGCTGCTGCGCCATCAGCTGGTGCTCCTCCGGCCTGCCCGCCGACAGGTGCGCGATGGCGCTGCCTTTCACCGCCTGGTACCCGGCCATGCAGCGAGAGTCCCAGAACATGGGCGCGCAGAGCACCCGGTCGCCCTCCTTGAAACCCGCGGCCCGGGACTGTGCGACCACCCCGGTGGACTCGTGCCCAGGCGCGCCGGGAGCGAGCGGCCAGG
>CAYWBD010000046.1:0-4348 GCA_964456315.1 uncultured Thermoflexus sp. | reverse complement strand
CGGCGATGCGGAAGGCGTCGAGCTCGCTGGTTTTGGGCGGTCTGATGTCAACGCTCATTTGGGGTCACCAGTTCGGTGCGCCACGTCGCCTGCGCGTGGGCGATGCGAGGCGGCAAGGCGATGTTTTGCGCGTGCTAATCTGCCGGCGCGTCAGCCGGAATGCGCCAGTATGTCATGGCGCGCCAGGGCTCGGCGACACTGGATAGTGGGATGAAAATCGAAGCTCTGGATATCCTGATTATCGACACCGGGCCGGTCGTTCCGGAATGGCGTCCGCTGCGCACGATGCAGCGTTACCCCGGCTCGCACCGCTTCAAGTTTGCGCACCGGCCTTTTGAGGGTGAAGGCGTCCGGCTCCCGCCGCAGCCGGCGTACGCCTCATACCTGCGGCTCCAGACCGCCGGCAACGTCGAGACCGTCGGCCTCCTGGCAGTCAGCTTCGGACAAGAGCACCTCGAATGGGAGGCACGCACGTTCAAGGCGCAGTGGGAGCCGGAGCTTGTGGGCCAGGACGCGCTGGACCGCGAGCGCATCTGGCACCAGATGTGGATGGCGCGCCGCTACTTTCACATGCCGTCTACCGCGCCGCTGGCTCTTATCGACGAGCTGCTCTGGGACCTGGCCGGGCTGAAGGCAGGTCTGCCCGTGCACAAGCTCCTGGGCGGGTTCCGCGACCGGGTCCCGGCGTATTTGACCGAGACGGGCGTGTCCCATGACGACTGCCTCAAAGTTGCTGCGCGGGCGAAGCGTGAGGGGTTCAAGGGCTTCAAGGACCACTCGATCTTGGGTGTGGCAGAGAACATCGCGCTGGCAAAGGAGGTGCGGCGGCTCGTGGGGGACGACTTCGCCCTCATGCACGACCCTGTGCAGCAGTACACCGTCGACGAGGCGGTCCGTGTCGGCCGCGCACTGCAGGACCTGGGGTACCTGTGGATCGAGGAGCCGCTGCAGGAGACGGACATCCGCGGGCTGAAGACGCTCTCGGACGCGCTGGACATGCACGTGATGGCGCTGGAGTCCATCCCCGGCAACCCCTACCTGGCGGTGCCCTACCTGACCGCGGGCGCGGTGGACATCGTGCGGCAGACCGGCCTGGGGATCACCGGGCAGGTGAAGCTGGCGAACCTGGCGGAGATGTTCGGCCTGAACGCGCACGGCGGCAACCCGCACGTCGTGGCGGCGATACGCAACGACGACTGGTGGGAGGTCCCGGCGTGGCCGGCGACCCCGCCCGACCGGTCGCTGCGACAGGCCGTGTCTGGGCTAATCAAGGACACGCACCGGCTGGAGGACGGGTGGTTCTATGTGAGCAACCGGCCGGGCCTTGGCCGCGAGGTTGACTGGCAGGGCATCAGGGATCGGACTGTACAAGTGTTCTAGTATTGTCCTGGCATGTCAGCCTATCCGGCCAAGTTCGCGAGGAGTCAGCGTTGTTCTCGTCTCCAAGGATGGAAGGCGTAGTTGAGCAATTTGAGCGGGCTAAACTCTTTCTGGCAGAGGCGCGGAATTCCAGAGATAAGGTTGATCGCTTCCGCCGCTTGGTCGTCTCCATCTATTTCGCAAGGGCTGTTGTTGAACTGATGCTGGAGGCAGCGGATAAGCAAGAGGTCAAGAAAGACCGTGCAGAACTAGAAGCATTCCTGACAAAGACATTGCCATACTATTTGCTACTCGAAAAACTTCGTATTCACGACTTTCACAGATTCGGACTCCTGGATCGCCCGGGAACAACGACAATACAGGGACCTATGAAGCTCAAGACAGGATCAAAGAAAGGTGGTTTTGCGGCTATTAGCATCGCCGTGCAGGGAATCGAAAAGACAACGTCAGAAGGCGCGCAAGTTGTTGAACAACGGGCGCTGAATCTGCGTGGCGACCACGTATTTGACGAGGGTGAAGGCCAATATGTATCGATTGAGCATGTATTATCGCACTACTTGGATGCGGTGCCGGATGCGATCCGCGAACTCAGGACACTGAAGGGTAGCTGATTCTATGGACTGGACAGCTTCTGATACAGGCGTGACACGGCTGGGAATCCTTTGGTGCTTGGTTTCTGGCGTTCCCTGCCGCGCCGAGTCCTTTCAGCGAGCTTGATCTCCGGTTCGGATCCCTAACTACGTGACTATCCCCAAACGACGCTGAGAGAGAGTTCAATGTCGGGTCAGGTGAGTTCAAAATTCCCGGTCGCCCGAGCCATCTCCTGCAACGGGAGAAGGGCTAGAACAAGTACCTGCCTTAGTTCAACTTCGGCGAGGTGTACGTGTCCGCTGCTTCGAGCTGGCCGGGCTGGAGGACGCGGAAGCGCTTCTTGTAGACCTGGAAGCGGTAGCGGCCGGCGTCCAGGACGAAGACGCGGAACTGGTCGTCCACCTTGACCATCGAAGGTTTCCAGAACCGCTTCTCGCGGTCGAAGTCCACGATGTGGTCCCGCCAGCGGCACATGTCCGGGTTGGCCATGAGCTTGTCGGCGCCGCGGTCGGTCATGTAGGCGTCGCCAATGAACGACTCGATGAACAACCCGCGCGGGTTGAACTGGAGCACGCGGTCGTTGCCGCGGTCAGCGACGTAGATGTCGCCGTGGGCGTCGACGGTCACGCCGCTCGGCCGGTTCATCGGCTTCAGGTCCCGGCCCAGGCGGTCGATGACCTGCATGCACACGCCCTCAGTCGAGAAGCGCTGGATGCGGTCGTTGCGCCAGTCGGCGATGACCAGCGACCCATCAACCGGGTCAACAGCGATGCCCCACGGGTGGTCGAGGTCGCCCGGCGCGGCGCCGCGTTTGTGGGCGAAGCCGCGGATGAACTTGCCGTCCCGGGTGAAGTTCTGGACCCGGTTGTTGAGCGTGTTGACTATCCACAGGGTGCCGTCGGGCGCATAGACGACCCCGGACGGCGAGCGGAGCTGGCCCGGCCCCTCGCCAGACTCACCCCACCAGCCCTTGGTGTCGCCAGCGGTGGTCTGGACGACCACCTTGTCGGCGTGTTCGTCCGTGAAGAAGAGCGTCCCCTTGCGGTCTGAGTCGCAGCAGACGGGAGAACGGAACTTTTCCTCGCCGGGTGTGTCGGCGTGGCCGTCAACCTGCGGCAGGAAGTAGCGCGGGAACTCGTCCTTCAGGTTGCAGACAGCGTAGCGGACGCGGGGGTAGATGACACCGGCGTCAAACCTGTTCAGGACGTAGTACCAGTCATCGCCGCCAAAGGCGAAATCAACTGCGCCGTAGAAGCCGTCGACGATCAAGCGCTGCCCGACGACTGCCTCGAACGAGTGGCCCATGCGCATGAGGACGGGGTACTTGTCGTCAGCGCGCGTCGTCAGCGCGTGGCTGGCGGCGGGCATGTCCATGCTGGCGGGCCTGGGCGACGTCACGCTGGGTGGGGACTTGGTGCGTGGAAGTGTGGAGGTCATGGTGATTCGTTGGACTCCTTCGATGCATTACTGGAATCGGATTCCCGCTGACCCGTCAGCCCGCAGGCAGCCCACGCACCGGAGGCCTTAATTTTCTCACCCACAGTGCATACCCAAGAAGTGCCCAGCCGAGCCCTAACAGCACTATGGGTAGCTCGAACAGCCGTGGATTCAGTGACTCAAGGGCTCCGCCAAGGACAAGGGCTGGTATGTACGCGATTCCCAAAAATAAGGGCAGAGTTCTCCACGACCCGAGGGAATTGCTACCTCGACGGGCGACGGCGCCAAGGAGGATCAATGCCAGGACCGGCCCAAATCCAGCGATGATCGCAAATACCGAGGATGGAAACTCGAACTCGTCGCGGCTTGAACTCCCTTGGACGAACAACGTTCCCGACACGAGACTGGCGAGAATCCCAGCTAGCGCGGCGATAGTTGCTAGAAGAGCGAGAGATACGCCGACTTTGGAGAGGGCCGTCCGCGGGTGGGAAAGCTCCAGGAATAGCCCTGCCAGGGCCATCCCGAAAAAGAGCGGTGCCGCCTCAAACAGCAACGGTGGCTGATTGCCACTTGCGATGATGGCCCCGCCTTTGGCTGCCAACATCACACCTCCGATCGCGGCAAAAAGGCCACCCCAGCGGGCCGACGGACGGAATGAGGGTGTAACCACATCAGGGCGCGGCAAGCTGCGCCCCTACGCCGGCGCGAGAGGCCGGAGCATGCCCGGGAACCGTTCGAAGCGGCCGTTGACGATGGGCTCCGGCGGTACGCCGAACCAGTCTTCGATGATCGTTGAGTAGACCGACCGGAAGTCGTTGTTGTGCTGCAGGTCGCCACTCAGGAGCTTGTCGGCGGCAAGGGACGGGTACTCGGCGTACATGCCGCCCTTGACGCGGTCGCCGATCAGGAACGCGCCGCCGCCGGAGCCGTGGTCGGTGCC
>CAYWBD010000045.1:0-3970 GCA_964456315.1 uncultured Thermoflexus sp. | reverse complement strand
TGATCGTGTGGTAGGGGCGCTTGCCGCCCTGGAGGTAGTTGGGGTGGCGTGCGTCCAGTGAGAACAGAGCGCCCCGGTTCTGGAGCGCGATGCCGTAGCCGGGCACGACCAGCCCGCTGCCGAACCCCTGGTAAAGGCTGTTTATGAGCGAGCAGGCGTTGCCGTCGCCGTCGACCGCGGTCACGTAGACCGTGTCGGCCCCGCCCATGGGGTCGCCGTAGGACACATCCGGGATGGCTGCGCTGCGCCTGATCACGCCGCGCCTGCGGCTGGCGTACTTCTTGGACAGGAGCGGGCCGATGGGCACCTCAGTGACGCGCGGGTCCGCGACGTACTGGAGGGCGTCGGCAAAGCCGAGGCGCATGGACTCGATCAGGTGGTGATAGGTGTCTGCGCTCTGGAGGCCCATGCCGGCGATGTCGAACCCCTCGGCGATGTTGAGCGCGATCAGCGCTGCGATCCCCTGGCCGTTCGGCGGGCACTCGTACACCGTCACGCCGCGGTACTCCGTCGAGATTGGCGCGTCCCAGTCCGAGTGGTGCCCGGCGAGGTCCTGGGTAGTAAGCCAGCCGCCCTCTTTCTGCACGAACTTGGCGATGGCTTCCCCGACCTTGCCCTTGTAGAAGGCGTCCTTGCCGCCCTCTGCGATCATCTGCAGCGTCTTGCCGAGCGTGGGGAGTTTGGCGACCTCACCGTAGCGCGGGGCCCGCCCGCCTGCGCCGGGGAGCATTTCCTTGCCAGATGGCCGCGCCGCCAGCTTTGCCTCTGTCTGCTTCCACCTGTTCCCGATGACCTCGCTCACGCCGTAGCCCTCAATGGCGTACTGGATGGCGGGCGCCAGCACCTCTTTCATGGTCATGCGCCCGCAGGTCTCGAGCGCCAGTTGCCACCCGTCCACCGTGCCCGGCACCGAGACAGAGAGCGCGGCGTCCTTGCCCTCAGTGGGGATGGCCTTGTAGCCGCGCTTGCGCACGTCGTCCGCGTTCGCCGCCGCTGCGGACCGGCCGCTGCCGTTGAGCGCGACGACCTTCTTCTGGTCCTTGCTCCAGATGAGCATGAACACGTCGCCGCCGATGCCTGTCGAGCCGGGCTCGACGACATTGAGCGCGGCCGCTGCGGCGACTGCGGCGTCGATGGCGTTGCCGCCGTCCATGAGCATCTTCAGTCCGGCCTGGGCCGCCAGCGGCTGGCTGGTCGCCACCGCGCCTCTCCGGGCAACGATGGCTGAGCGGCGAGACCTGAAGTAGCTCATGAGACTTCTCCGGAGAAAGGGTTCCAAGTGGTCAGGAGGATGTGCCGCGGTCAGGGCCCGTGTCGAAAAGGGACCCCCCACGACGCGGGCAGAACCGGGCCATGCTAGCAAACGGACCGCGCGCCGTCGCTCCTGGTCGCATGGCGCGGACTCTCCGCGTGTGCGACCCTATCGGCCAGCCAGGCCCGTCCTGGCAGCTTCCCGGCCAGCCGCCGTTATCGGAGCCGCATCAACTCCATGAGTACTGCCAGACCGGTCGTGTCACTGGCCAGTAACCGGCAAGTGCGCGACATCTACCTGGAGCCCGCCACGCTGGCGCGCCTGAAGACGTCCGCAGATTTCCGCTACGAGGAGTTCAACGAGCCGTCCAGCTGGGATGAGCCCCCTGATACGACACCGGAGACCATCGCCAGGCTGGTGCGCCTCTGTCAGTCATCAGACGCGCTCGTCGTGTGCCACGGCGCGCCCAGAGTCAGCGCCGAGGTGCTGGCCGCGGCGCCCCGCCTGCGCTTCATCGGTGAGCTTGAGGGCGACCGCTTCGCTCAGCGCATTGACGTCGAAGCTGCCGCAGCGCGCGGCGTGAAGGCCGTGGACACGACGCACGGCTCGTCATACCCGGTCTCGGAGTGGGCGCTGGCGATGATGATGATCGGCCTGCGCAACGCCGGCGCACACTTCCGCAAGATCATCGCAGGCGGCGGCACTCTGACCACGGAGCAGCGTGAGGCTGACTCCGGCTACCAGAACGGCGAGCTTAGCGGCCGGACGGTCGGGCTGATCGGCTGCGGGCACATCGGGCGCAGGCTGCTTGAGTACCTTCGGCCCTTTGGCTGCGACGTTTACGTCCACGACCCTTACATCCCGCGGGAAGTCGCAGACATCTACGGGTTCACGCTGACGACGCTGGACAACGTCCTGTCGGGCCCCGATGTGGTCGTCTGCCTCGCCCCGCTCACCCCTAAGACGCGCGGGATGCTCGGGAAGCGGGAGTTCGGGCTGCTGAGACCGGGCGCGGTGTTCGTCAACGTCTCCCGCGGGGCGATCATGCAGACAGACGCTCTCATCGAGCGCCTGCGGAAAGGCGACATCATCGCCTGCCTGGACGTTTTCAACCCTGAGCCCATCCCCCCGGACTCGCCGGTCCGCCATATGGAGAACGTGTTTCTCACCCCGCATATCGCAGGCGTGACGGCGCGGTCCCGGACCCGCTTCTTCGACCTCATGGTGGACGAGCTGAAGCGCTTCTTCGACGGCCACGAGACGCGCCACGACCTGATGCCGCGTACCATGGCCAACCGCCGCGGCCAGCCCCCGCCGGGCGGCTCGTGACGGTCAAGCCCTGACGCTGTGCGGCGCCAAAGCACAAAACATGATTATCGACTGTCACGCCTACTGCTTCCCGGACCAACGCGGCCCGGTCGGCTTCCCGTCCCTGCGCGAGCGCCGGCTGCACGCCCAGAAGACGGTCGCCAACCACCACACGCTGCCGCGCCGGGCGCGCGACGGCAAGCCGGGGACGCCCGGCGGCCTGATGGACCTGGCCCGCTGGCCCGCTGATGACGCGGTCGCCGCAGTGGACTTCCGGCCGACCGACTACGGCCGCTGGGAGTGGACCGTGGGCGGCGAGCGCATGGTCAAGCAGTATCTGCCGCCTTCGATCAAGGACATGGCCTATTCAGCCGACGCCCTTGTCGCCGAGATGGACTACGCAGGCGTCGACCGGGCGCTCCTTCACCGCAGCCCGTGGATCGGCCTCGGCAACGATTTCATCGCTGACTGCGTGGGCGAATTCCCAGGACGGCTGTCCGGGCTGGCCCATGTGGCTGAGTGGACGGTGGCCAGCGACCCCGACGCAGCGGTGGCTGAAGTCACGCGGGCCGTGCGCAGACGGGGCCTTTCTGGTCTGCAGTTCCTGACGTCCCAGCTGCACCTGAAGGGAGCGGAACCCGACTGGGCAGGTCAGAACTACTGGCCGTTCTGGGACGGCGTGGCGGCGCTGCGAGTCCCGGTGTTCTTCTCGCTGAACATCAACGAGCCGAAACGAGAGCCCTGGGCCGAGCACTACGCGCTCGAGCTGTCACGATTGCAGAGGTGGTCATCCCGCTACCCTGGGGCCAAAGTAGTGATGACCCACGGGTTCCAGTGGCTGAAGTGCATACAGGGCGACAATCTCGTCATACCCGAGTTCGTCTGGGCGCCCTTCGAGAACCCTGACCTGAGCCTGCAGCTCCTGTTCCCAATTGGTCTGGCGAGCTTGTGGGACTACCCCTTGCCGCAGACGCGGCCGGTGGTCGAGGAGTGCGTCCAGCGCATCGGCGCGCACCGGCTCATGTGGGGCACCGACATGCCGATAGTCATGCGCCACTGGACGTACCGGCAGAACATCGACTTCCTGCGCAACTACGCCGGGCCGGACGCGCCATCTGGCCGCGGGTATCTCAGCAGCGCCGAGTACGACCTGATCATGGGCGGGACGGTCGCGAAGCTGCTCGGCGTTTTCGCGTAACTGGCAGGCCGACCAACGTTCTCCCTGAGCCTGTCGAAGGGCGAGCGCCAGTCAGCCCGGGCCTCTATTGCGTGCTTCGACCCTCGGCTGCGCTCAGGGCAGGCCCGCTCAGCACGAACGGGTCGGGCGCCGTGCCATGCGCAACCCGATGCCTAGCGCGTCCGCGGGTTGAAGACGTCGGTCAGTGCGTCGCCGATCAGCGCCCAGCAGAA
>CAYWBD010000044.1:0-28352 GCA_964456315.1 uncultured Thermoflexus sp. | reverse complement strand
GATCCAGAGCTGGAACGCGACCGACCCGGCTATGGTGACGAGAGTCAGCACCACAAGCCACGGGTGTTCCAGCCCGAGGCGGGTGACGCGCCACAGGACGCCTGGCTTGACGCCGGCTTTCTCGTTCAGTTCTTGAGTCTTGCCGGTCCGGGTTTCGCCCGGGGCGGCAGGCGACCTCGCCGCGGTAGTAGTAGCCGTAATACTTGCTCTTGGGCCTGAATGCCGGGTCACGGAGCCCCGGTGTTCGAGGGGCCCGCGATGTGGGCACAGGCCGCACGCGAAAAACGGGCGGATGCCGCCCGTCTGCCGATTATATTCCGGCAGCGCGCCTTCCGGGCGAAGCGACGTGTGTTGCTAATATTGGACAGCTTTGAATCCTTCCCCCGCCACTCACCAGACCTCCATGGCCCACCCATCGGCTGTTCGCCAGGCCGTCGATGGCCAGACCTCACCGCCCGCACATCGCGCTCTCGCCGCCACGGGCAACCCCTACCGCCTGCGCCCCGCCACGCTGAAGGACGTGGAGGCGCTGGAGCGGATAGAGCGCGCTGCATTCCCGACCATGAGCCTGAGCACGCCATTCCGCAAGGAGCTGCTCCGGGGCGACGCGTTGTACCTGGTCGCAGTGCGCACGCCGCCTGGCGGAGGCTCGCCGGGCGAGGACCGGCGCGGCAGCGGCCCCGGCCCGGCGCTGCGCCGGCTGCTGTCGTACGTGTTCACAGGCCGCTCCGGTGACGACCCGCCGGCCCAGGAACACGTCGCCGGCGAGGTCGGCATCTGGTTTGTACTCGACGAATGCCACATCGTCACGCTGGCCACTCGCCAGTCCGAGAGGCGCATCGGCGTAGGCGAGCTGCTGCTGATCGGCGCGGTCGAGGCGGCGGTCAGGCGCGGGTCGTCACTTGTCACGCTCGAGGTCCGCGCCTCCAACGACGCTGCACGCGCGCTCTACCGCAAGTACGGCTTCGACGACGTGGGTCTGCGTAAGCGCTACTACTCCGACAACGGCGAGGACGCCATCATCATGACCACCCCCCCGGTCCAGGCCGTCGGCTACCTGGAGCGGTTCGGGGCCCTCGTCACGGCACACGCCACGCGTTGGGGTGAAGCTTCAAGGGCGATCGCCAGATGACCCGCCGGTCACCCGATAACCGGTCGCCCTCTCACGCCGACCCCCGCGTCTCAGCCCCGGGCGCATCATAAGGATGGTGCGCTCCCCACTACTCCGTTTCGTCCGGCTGCTGGCCTGCCTCACGCCGCTCGCCGGCTTTGTCATGACAGCCGCCGCGTGCGGTTCCAGCACGCCTGCCACCGGCGCAACGCCAACGCCGTCTCAAGCGTCTGCGACGGTGGCCTCATCCACCCCCGCCACGACGGCCACCTCCGCATCCACTTCCGCCCCCTCGGCCACCGCCGCGCCCGCGCCGGGGACTCCACCTAGACGGGGCGGTTCGCTGCGCATCGCCCAGGGCGCCGACCCCACGTCATGCGACCTGCATACTGCGCGGGCTTCCGGTTACGTCTCGGTCCATGTGTGCAACCCGATGCTTTCCCAGATTGTTCGCGTCGCGGCGGGCGACCATAACCTCATCCAGCCGGACCTTGCCACCAGCTGGTCTTCGTCCCCCGACGGCCTGGACTGGACGTTCAAGCTCCGTAGCGACGCCACATGGCACGACGGCACGCCGGTGACTTCCGGCGACATCAAGTTCTCCCTGGACCGGATAGTCGCCCCGCCGCCCAGCGTCCAGATCGGCCGCGCAGGCGCCATCGCACGCTACGTCAGCGATACCGCCGCGGTGGTCGCGCCCGACGCCCAGACGGTGACGGTGCGCACCGGCTACGCGGCGGCGGCGTTCCTGCCGATGCTGGCAAGCGTCTACGTGTCCGCCTACCCAAAGGCCGCAGTCGAGAAGCTGGACCCGCCTTCGATGGTGGCGTTCTCCTCGGTAGTGGGAAGCGGCCCGTTCAAGGCGGCGGACTCAGTACGCGGCACCTCGTACAGGATGTCCCGCTTCGAAGGCTACTACGAGCCCGGCCTGCCCTACCTGGATGAAGTGGTCTTTTTCATCATGCCCGAGCCGGCCGTGCGGATGGCTGCGTTACGCTCGCACGCGATCGACACCATCGCCATTGTCACGGACCCGGAAGCAGAGTCCATCGAGAAGGACCTCGCCGGCAAGATCAGCGTCCATGCCTCTCCCTCGGCGGGCGGCAGCACCGTGCAGATGAACCTGCAGAAGGCCCCGTTCACCGACCCTCTCGTGCGGATGGCCGTCAACCTGGCGATTTCCCGCAAGGACGCGGAGCTGGCCCTCGGGCCCGGCATGCCGGGCGCAATCATGCCCCCGGGGAGCCCCTGGGAACTGGCTGAGGCACAAATACTCGGCTTGCCGGGCAACGGGCCCCTCCATGAGCTCTCGGGCGAGCCGGCGAGAGGGTATGGCGACCCCGAGGTCCAGCGGGCAGAAGCCAGGAAACTGCTGTCTGACGCCGGGTTGACCAACGGCTTCGAGACCAGGCTCCATGTCCGCGCTGACCCTTTCGGTCAGACGCTGGCGGAGTTCGCGGCGGCGCAGCTGCGCCTGGTCGGCATCCGGGTGCAAGTCGTGCCCGTCGAGCCCGGCGCCTACCAGGACATGGTGCTCAAACGCGAATTCGACATGATTGCCCACAGCCACTCCTTCGCCCTCGATGACCCCGACGCGATCCTGTTCGACAACTATGCGTGTGGCGGCCTCGAGAACTACCCCGGGCTCTGCGACCCCGATATAGACGGACTTATAGCTGAGCAGAGCCGCGCCGTAGACCTCGTCACACGGAAGGCGATCGTCTCCGTAGTGCAGAGGCAAATCTGGGAATCGAACGCCAAGGTATGGTTCCAGTGGACCATCCGGCGCACGCCGGTATGGACGGACGTGCATGGGATGTCGCCCGGCGGGCCGAGCCTGTACCAGGGGCGGCGGCTCGAGCGCGTCTGGCTGGCCCCCTGAAGTTTCTGGCCCCTCACATGCTCGCCTACGTCCTGGCGCGGCTCGGCCTGGCGCTGCTGACGCTGTGGCTGGTCAGCGTCACAGCCTTCGTGCTCCTCCGTGTGGCCCCCGGCGACGCCGCTGTAGCCGCGCTTGCGCTGTCCCCGGGTGAGACCTCCCTCTCCCCAGAGCAGCTTGACCGCCGTCGCCGCGAGCTGGGCCTGGACAGGCCGTACCTCGTCCAGTACGGGCGCTGGGTCGGAGACATGTTGCGACTGGACGCGGGCCGTTCCGCGGCCAGCGGCCTGCCCATCGTGCAGGAGGTCGGGCCCCGCATCGGGGTAACTATCGAGCTTGCGGTTGTTACCGCGCTGCTTGTCACCGTTGTCGGCGGCGGGCTGGGGCTTGTCTCTGCGGCCGCTGGAGGCAAAGCGGCTGACGTGACCGTGCGGGTGATTGCGCACCTGGGCCTCGCTGCGCCCGCATTCTGGATCGGGCTGATGCTGATCATCGGGCTGGCGTCGTGGACCGGGTACTTCGCCGCCTCGGCGTACGCGCCGCTCCTCGAAGACCCCTGGCAGAACCTGCGGGCCGTTCTGCCAGCGGCGCTCGTGCTGGCCGTCCGGCCGGCGGCGCTCCTGGCCAGGGTCGTACGGGCCTCGACGGCAGAGGCGCTCCGCCAGGACTTCGTGAGGGCGGCCCGTGCCCGCGGCCTGGGCGAGGCCACGGTCTTGTGGCGGCACGCCTTCCGCGTGGCCGCGCCCCCAGTAGTAACCGTGATCGGCGTAGAGACGCTCTTCTTGCTCGGAGGAGCGGTGCTCATCGAGCAGGTGTTCGGCCTCCCCGGGGTTGGGCGCGCGCTGGTCGCCGGGGTGATCGAGCGCGACTACCCGCTGGTGCAGTTCCTGCTTGTGATATTCGGAGGCTTCGCCGTTGCGCTGAACCTCGTGGCCGACCTGGTGTACTTGCGGCTCGACCCGCGGGTTGCAGCCAGGTGACGCCCGCGCTGTCCGCGGCGCGACGCGTGCTGCGCACACCCTCAGGCGCGGCCGGCGCGCTGATGCTCGCCGCGCTGACAGCAGTAGTCCTCACGGCCATTTTCGCCGCGCCGGACCCGGCGGCGCAGGACCTCGGGGCGCGGCTGGCGGGGCCCGGGCAGAGCCACCTCCTGGGGTCCGACCACCTGGGCCGGGACCTGCTGGCCCGGCTTGGTGCCGCCGTCCGTGGGTCAGTCTGGGTGGCCGTTGTCGCGGCCCTCCTGTCCGGCGTAGGCGGCGGGCTGCTTGGTCTGGCCAGCGGTTACGCGGGTGGCTGGTCCGACCTGACCGTCCAGCGCCTGGTGGACGCGCTGATGGCGTTCCCGGTCGTTGTGTTGGCCCTGGCAGTAATCGCCGCCACCGGGCCGACCCGGACCGGCGTGATCATCGCCCTGTCTCTGGCGTTCACCCCACTCGCCGCAAGGGTGGCGCGGGCGTCGGCGCTATCGCTGCGCCATTCCGGCTACTCGGAGGCGGCGCGGGCGATGGGGGCCGGCCCCGTCGCCGTGCTGTTTAGGCACATCGTCCCCAACGCCGCGGGGCCGTGGCTCGCCGTCACATCGACGCAAGTCGGCGCGGCGCTTGCGGCAGAGGCGTCACTGAGTTTCCTCGGAGTCGGTGTGCAGGGCACGGGCTCCCTCGGGGCGATGCTGGGGCGCGAGGCGCAGGTGTACATGCACTCATCGGCCTGGATCATCATCTGGCCGGGGCTGGCCCTGGCGCTTGCGACGATGGCCGCCAACCTGCTGGCTGACGCGGCCTCCGAGGGGCTGCGCGGGGCGGGGACAGCGAAGGCTGCCCGTAGTGTGCCCGAAAGTCAGCAGCCCGCCGCGGTCACGGGCAGCGACTGATCTTTCAGGCCTCCGCGCCGGTGCGGACGAAGTACGAGAGCACGATCAGTGTGATCACAGCGATGACGACGGCCCACAGCAGCCAGCCTTGCTGGACGCGCTTGAACTGTTCGACGCTCCTCCAGCGGCGCGCCCGCCACGCCCATTCGTTGCCCTTCATTCCGATGATGAAGAGCGTGACAACTAAAGCAACAAAGCCGACCCACGGCGCAGAGCGGCTGAACCACGGCACCACCGCCCCGGCAAGCCCGATCAGGATCGCCTGCCAGACGCCGTTGCCCAGTCCCCACACCGGGCCGAGTAGGAATGCCGCCCAGTTGAACCTGCGGAGCGCCGGCGGCAACTGCGCAGCCGGAGCGCCTGAGTCATTGGGCTCGGAAGATACCTCGGGCGCCCGCGCCGGCCGACGGGGCTCCACCTGCTGCTGGGAGCGTCGCAGCTCCGGTTGCTGCGCACGAGGCTCTTCCCGCGGCCTCGCCTGGTCGCGGGCCTCGCGGGGTAGGATGGGCGTGCGGGAAGACGCCGCGGAGGGCGACATCCGGAGAGGGGTCTCGAGCGAAGCACCGCAGCTCACGCAGTAGCTCGCCCGCGCCATGTTCGACGTCTCGCACTTCTGGCAAGCGACGACCCCCATGGGGGGCGGCAGGTTCGGGTCCGGCCTCAGCAGCCGTTCGCCGCAACGGGAGCAGGAGTACTCGCCGTCACGGTTACGTGTGCCGCAGTGGGGGCAGTGGATGTTCTTGTTCTGGCCTGAGGCCAGCGCGTCTTGCTGCACCATCGTCCCGCCAGTCTGGTGGCCACCCGCCGAGCCTGATGACACGCCGGTAGGCCCTACTCTCGCACCTTAGTCCCGCGCGACCCGCCGCGCAAGTGCCGCGGCCGGACCGCGGCGGTACGCGCCCGCCGTTGGGGGCCGTGTACCGCCGCTCTTCCTCACCGGCCGTCGCTTGTTAAGGTGATCACAGGCCAGTGACGTCCAGGTCCATGTGGGCCAGGATGTCATCGAGTTCCTCGCGGGTCGCCGCGTCCATGGCAGGCGACGGCGCGCGCACCGCTGAATCGCCTAGGAGGCCGCGCTTCGCCATGATCTGCTTGCGGATAGCCAGGCCGATGCCCGCCTGGTTCTCGTAGCGGATGAGCGGCAGCCACTGGTAGAACAGGCTCCGGGCCCCCTCAGTGTCGCCTTTCGACATCCGCCTCCAGACGGCGACCAGCACCTCGGGGTATGCGAACCCTGTCATCGTGCCGGTCGCGCCCCGGCGGATTTCCTCAAACAGGAACGCGCCGCCGAGCCCGCCGAACACGCCCATCTTCCCGCCCGTGGCCTCCAGTATGCGAGTGATCTTGGGCGGAGTGGGAGGGTCCTCCAGCTTGAGGTACCGGGCCGTCGGCAAGTCGGCGTTCAGCTTCGCAATGAACTGCGGGTCCATGTGCACGCCAGTCTGCTCCGGCAAGTCCTGGACGACGAGCGGCAGGCTCGATGCCCCGGCGATCGCCGAGTAGTAGCCGAACGTGGACTGGGGGTTGGGCTTGGCCAGGCGCGACGGAGCGGCCATGACAGCGGTGGCGCCCGCCGCGGCAGCCTCCCGGGCGCGCAGGGCGGCGACACGGTTGCTCTCCGAACTGATACCCACGGTGACCGTGAGGTGGTTCCCGACGCGCCCCTGCGCCGCGGCTGCGCCGATGACCGCGTCCATCACACCCGCGCGCTCGACGTCAGTCAGGCGATGGGCCTCGCCCATGACGCCCAGGCACACCACTCCGCGACAGCCAGCGCGGGCGGCACACTCGACCAGCCGGACTATCGGCCGCAGGTCGACCTCACCGGTGCTGCTGAACGGGGTGGGCAGCATGAAATGGATGCCGCCAAGTGTCGTGTCTGCCAATGCCAGCCCTCCTGATAGTTGACGGGGCGCATGTTGCACGCGAGATGGGGCCGACGCAAGCCGGCGGCTGCCCGGGACCGCCTCACCACTTCAGGTTTGCGCGCTAAAACCGAAACAAAGCCTGTTTGCTTTGACACCCCTCGCGCGTCACCGATAAACTCAACGCCTAAGGCTGCCCGAGCCGCGTACGTGCCGCGCCAAGCCGCGGCCGATGTTAGCGGGGCCGTTGGACTCACGATAGCGCAGGGCGTGTTTGTGGACGTGTGGCCCCACGAGACCCGGCGGTTCGATCCGCCGGGAAGCCGCCCATCAGGGGGCCGGCCGCTGACCGGGATGTCATGACAGGAGTCTGGACTTGACGACGGTTACCCCGACGCAGTCACCCAGGTGGACGCCCAAGCCCTCCGGTCAGCGCGTGCTGAAAATCCTCCCGGAAGAGATCGAGAACTTCGAGAACGAAGTCCGGAAGTTCCAGGCCGGCCAGGTAGACATGACCCCGTTCACCCGCTTCCGGCTCAGGCAGGGCATCTACGGTCAGCGCCAGGCCGACCGCCAGATGGTCCGCATCAAGGTCCCGTTCGGGGGCCTGACCTACGACCAGATGCTCGTGCTCGGCCAGGTGTCGGACCGCTTCGCTCCCCTCAAGAAGGGGCACCTCACCACCCGCGAGAACGTCCAGTACCACCACGTTCTCCTTGGTGACACCCCGACGCTCCTGCGCATGATCGGGGACGTCGGCCTTACCACCCGCGAGGCCTGTGGGAACACCGTCCGCAACGTCGTCGCCAACCCCACCTCTGGCGTCTTGAAGGGCGAGGCTTTCGACGTCACGCCCTACGTCGCCGCCTACGCCCGCTGGTTCCTGCGCCACCCGACGACCCAGGACATGCCCCGCAAGGTGAAGACTGCGTTCTCCAGCGCGCCCTCAGACCCTGCCATCACTGCCATCCACGACATGGGCTTCATTGCCAAGATGAAGGATGGCAAGCGCGGCTTTGAAATCCGGGTCGGGGGCGGCCTCTCCATCTTCCCGCGCATGGCCGACACGCTGTACGAGTTCGTCCCGGTCGAGGACTTCATCACCGTCGCCGAAGCCTGCATGCGCATCTTCAACCGCTCGGACGAGGAGCGGAAGAACCGGATGAAGGCGCGCATCAAGTTCACCGTCAACCGGCTCGGCATCGTGGAGTTCCGCCGCCAGGTCGATGAGGAGCTAAAGGGCGACTGGGCCAGGAACAAGCCAGACCTCCCCAAACTGATGTGGAACGAGGATGAGCAGGCCGACGCGCCTCCGCCCGCCCGCAGCGCTACTCCCTGGCCAAAAGGGGACAAGGCGTTCGACCTCTGGCGGGCCGAGAGCGTCGAGGAGCAGAAGCAGCCCGGCTTCAACCTGGTCTACGTGCGCGTCGAGCGTGGGGACATCTTCGCCGAGCAATGGGGCCCGCTGGCTGAGGTCGCGAAGCAGTTCGCCGGCGGCCGTGTCCGCATCGACCAACAGCAGAACCTCGTCTACCGATGGGTGCGCACGGAGTCGCTCTATGACGTCTATTTGAAGCTGAAGGCCGCTGGCTTCGCAGAGCCTGGCCGCGAGACGATCAGGGACATCGTGACCTGCCCCGGCACGGACTCCTGCAAGCTGGGTATCACGTCGTCAATGGGCCTCAACCAGGCCCTTGGCGAGACGCTGGACGCCATGGACCTGTCAGACCCGCTGATAAGGTCGCTGCACATCAAGGCGTCCGGGTGCCCGAACTCCTGCGGCCAGCACCACATCGCAAACATCGGCTTCCACGGCGCGGTGATGAAGGCGCCGGGCGGCCAGGTGCCTGCGTACGAATTGTTCCTGGGCGGCAACTACGAGGCCGTGAACGGCGCCACCCGCGTCGGCCACCGCATCAAGGCGCGGGTGCCCGCCAGGCGGGCGCCGGATGCGCTTAAGGCCGTCCTTGCCTACTACCAGGCAAACCGCCAGTCAGCCGAGAAGTTCAATGTGTTTGTCGACCGCGTCGGTGTCGCGCCGTTCGAGGCCCTGTTCGGCGAGTTCGCAGACGTCGGCCCGCTCAACCGGGACAACATCCAGAAGTACATGGACTACGGCAAGACCGTCCTGTACAAGCTGGAGCGCGGCGAGGGCGAGTGCGCGGTGTAGTTACACCCTGTCGCATCTGCGCGGTCACGAGCGTTTCAGGCCTCTGGGTTTGAGCCCTGGTCTCGCGGCCGAATGAATTTCCCGCGGCAGACTGCTGGGCCAAGACGCCTCGTCGGCCCGGGCAAAAGCGCGGCTTTTGCAGCGCTGGGGGCCTTGATAGGGCTCACCCTGACGCCATTCATGGCCGCTGTCTGGGCGTACGAACCCGGCATCTCGTGGTCCGAGAACACGCTGGTTGAGAGGACCTTCGGACCACTGCTGGAATCGGCTGGACTGCTGACCTTCGGCGGGGCGGCCCCGCCTGAAGGCGACGGCCTGCCCTATGAGGTCTACGGCAAGGGTTTCTTCCTCGTGTATCTCCTGATGCTGCCAGTGGTGCGAGCCACCCGTCCCAAAACCGGCAAACGCGGGCGGGTTTCTCAACTGGCTGCCTGGAGTTGGAGAGGTGTGTACGGGGCGGTCTGGGTGGCCACGGTGGCCGACTTTATTTCCTACTGGGGCAAGTCTGTGCCCGGCGCAGCCGGAGATGCACTGTGGTCTGGCGCGGGGGGCATCGAGATTCTTACGCTCATGTTCCTTCTTGGTAGCACGATCGTTTTCGCGGTCAGCGCCTGGCGCGCCGAGGCAGTGTCGGCGTGGGTTTCGGCGACACTCGCCGTGGCCGTGATTGCCGTTGTACCCGTCAACGCCTTCGTCACGAGTTATTGGCCAAACTCGTTCGTCGTCCCCCTGAGCATCGGCTGGGCTGCCATCGCGGCAGGGCGCCTGTCGAACGGCCGGAAACAGACGCTGCGTCCCGGACGGTGAGGCGCCTTATGGCGGGGTATCATTGGGCCCGCCTGGTACAAGACGCGAGTCTCAGCGCTGGTACGACCGCGGCACTCGTTGAGCCGAGGCCATGAGAGTTCATTTAGGAGATCACTGAGGTGCGGCCGTATGCTCACCGCCATACTCAAACACCTTAACGGGGACACGACCGGGCAGGTGGCGGAGCTAAAAAGCAGCCCCCTGGTGATCGGCAGGGAGCCGGGGTGCGGCCTCGTGGTGGAAGACCGGTTCGGCGAGGTCTCGCGACGCCACGCGGAGCTGAACGCGGCTGGCGGCGGCTGGACCGTCACGGACGTGGGCACCAGCGGCAAGGGCAGCAGCCACGGGACCTACATCAACGGCCAGCGCATCAGACCCAACGCCGCCCGTCCTCTCTTGCCTGGGGACGAACTCCGCCTTGGAGGCGCCGGGCTTGGTGCCAAGGGATTCGCATTCGACGTCAAGGACCGGACTGTCGCGCCACAGCACCCCGACCGCTGGCTGGTGCTGGATGAGGACAACCGCAGCCTGAAACTGGACGAGAAGCCGATCGCGGTGCTGTCCCCACTTGAGTTTGAGATGACGAAGAAGCTTTGGGACGCAGCCGGCAAGCTGTGCACGTACGAGGAGATCCGGCTCAAGTTGTGGCCCAGTGAGCACGGGGCGCTTTCCCTGGCCGATGAGTCTGATAGAGAGCGGATCGCCGCATTGGTGCGTTCCGTGCGGCGCAAAGTGCAAGAGAAACTGCCAGAGGCCAAAGTCTTCGTCAACGTCGCCGGGGCCGGGTACCGCCGGGGGGTGTAGTCCGCATCGGACGGGAGCGGCAGCGCATCGTCGCCACGTCCTGCCGTAGTCCGCTTACGTCGCGCACGCTGCCTGGGGCTCGGACTCCGGGGCCGCATCCATATGGCCCGGCGCGATCAACCGATTGGTTCGGTGTCCGACCCGGGCGGGGATTTGAGAGGCGGCGAAGGCACTCTGTGTTCAGCTGGCATATGTTCCGCGGCAATGATGCGTTGATACTGAGCACAATTGGACGCTCCCGCGGGCCTGCGCTACGCTTTCGGCCTACCGGTGAAGTCCCAACGGTCCCGGACCGGCGTCGGCGCGCTCCGGCTTCGCGATGTTCAGATAGTTCCCCGCAGCAATTGCCGCCCGCGGGTCAGCGCGCGCCGCCCAGACCTGGCCAGCCCGTGGCAGGACCGCCCACTCGACGGGCAACAGTGGCCGCGCAGGCCGCCCGGCGCGTCCCAGGCGCCGACGTCCTCATATGGGTCGAGAGGGAGGCGCGCAGGTGCTTGACCGGCGACCCGAAGGCGTAGCCAAGCAGGCCAGGCCGATGCCGTTGATCGTGCTTGCCGATACTTCTGGCAGCATGGCCGGCAACAAGATCGCGAGCCTGAACCAGGCGCTCAAGGAACTGGTGCAGGACCTCTGCAACGATGAGCAGTCGGCGAGCACCGTGATGTTCTCTTTGTTCACGTTCGACGCCACAGTGAAGCAGGTTCATTCGCTGCAGGCGGTGAACAGTGTCAAGCTGTCGGACCTGTCTGCGAATGGCCAGACCTCGATGGGTCAGGTTTTCAGGGCTGCCCTCGCCGAACTCTCTGACCCGAAGCGGGTGCCGGAGCGCAGCCTGGTTCCCACCATTGTCCTGGCTACGGATGGGCAGCCCACGGATGCCTGGGAGCGCCCGCTGGACGACCTCATCAACCACCGCCGGGCCGGGAAGGCGATCAGGCTGGCCCTGGCCATCGGCGAAGACGCCGACATGAACGTCCTCAAACGGTTCGTCACGCCTGAGTTCCCTGTCCTGAAAGCAGACCAGCCCGACAAGATACGGACTTTCTTCCGCTACGTGTCCTGGGTGTCCAAATCACAGTCCAAATCCCAGGGCCAGGCGGCCAAGGGGGCCCGGGCGACGGCCAATTTGCAGCCGCCGCCGGACCTATTGCCGTGAAGACGGTGGTCGGGGAGTCCACGTCCGCGCCGGGGAGCGTCGCGGGTGCCCCGCGATGAGCACGAGCATGGCAGGGGCGCCGTTCGGCCAGCGGCTCAGGGTGGGCGCCGCGAGCGTCCGCGGTCCGGCCCACGCGCGGGCGGACAGCCCGAACCAGGACGCGTACGCCTACTACGTAGGGCCCGGCCTCGTGGCGGCGGCCGTCAGCGACGGACTGGGATCCCGCCCGGACAGTCACGAAGGGGCACGCTGGGCGGCAACCTGCGCTGTACTCCACGCGGTCGAATATCTGTTGGCAGGAGACGCTCATCTTCTGCCCAGCACGCGTGCAGCTCAGCTCCAGTTCCGAATCCTGCAAGCGTGGCGGACACGCTTCGGCGATAAATCGCAAGACTACGCGTGCACGCTCGCATTCACCGCCCTTACGGAAGACAGGGCCGTGTTTGGCCAGATCGGCGACAGTCCGGTCTGGCCCGTTCAACCGGGAGAGAGCGGAGTGTGGGCAGTCCTGGGCGAGACCGACAAGGAGTTCCTGAACGTCACCAATAGCCTAGCGGACAAAGACGCGTTCACAAGGTTCACGGTCAAGGAACTTGAGCGCCCCCTTGAACTGATGCAGGGGGTCGTCCTTATGACCGACGGAGTCGCTGACGACCTGTCCGACCGGGACCTGTTCGTGAAGAGTGTGCTCGGTGCCCTCGGAACTCAGACGCGCGGACACTGGGACGACTACCTTGATTCCATGTTGCGCACCTGGGAGACCCCAAGCCACTATGACGACAAGACCCTCGTGGTCGTTCATTTCGCCGACTCGGCCAGCGTGGAGGCCCGGCCCGCCAGAGACCCTTCCCTCGGCGCTGGCGGTGAGGCGTCCGGCGCCCCGGCTGGCCGAATGAACGGGGCCGGAGAAGGGCTGAAGCCAAACACGACCGGCTGGGAGAGCGGTTCCGCGGCAGGCGCGGTCAGAGCCACTCGTGGTGAGGCGGGGTGATGCGCTGCACACCAGGAAAGCGTACGCGCTGAGATGACGCTATCTCCCGGCCAGTTCGTTTCCACCGAGAGCGGCAAGCGGTACCGGCTTGGTCGCGGGTTTCCGCCCGGAGGTCAAGGCACCGTGTTCCCTATCGACGGCGCTCCGCTCGTAGGGAAGTTCTACCACCCGCACCTACTCGCTGGACCGAAGCGCGGGATCCACGAGCGGCGTCTGCAAGCAATGATCCGCGAAGGTCCGCCGTCCCCCAACTTCGTATGGCCGATTGAACTCGTTTCTGAACCGGTGTTCGGGTACATGATGGCCCGCGTCCCGGCCGAGTTCGTCAGCCTCAGGAAACTGAACTGGAGCGACCCGGCGGCAGTGGACTACAAGACGAGGTTGAGGATCGCCTACCGCCTCGTGGACTGCTTCGCGTCGTTGCACCTCCGCAGAGGCATGGCTTACTGCGACCTCTCGTGTGACAACGTGCTCTGCAACCCGAAGACGTCTGAAGTCAGGATCATCGACAACGACAACCTGACCGTCGGCGGTGAGCCTAGCCCGCTCGCCGTGCTCGGCACGCACCGCTACATCGCCCCAGAGCTCCTTGGGGGGCTGATATCGCAGCCGAATATGGACACTGACCTGCACTCGCTTGCGGTCCTCATCTACGAGACGCTGCTGTTCCATCACCCACTGCTCGGTGACAGGGTGCTGGCCGGCCCACCCGAGGCCGAAGAAGCGGCCCTCGCGAGGAAGGCGCTTTATGTCCAGCACCCGGTCGACCGGTCGAACTCGATGCTTGACCACGCGAAGTGGGGAGGCGTCCCCGTAGCGTTGCTCCCCAAGGCCATCCAGCAGTGCTTTGAAGCGGCGTTCGTCGATGGGCTCCACCACCCAAATCTGCGCGTCCGAGAGACACGCTGGAGGCGCGTACTGGTCAACCACCTGGACTTGCTGGCCCGGTGCGGCAACCCGGGCTGTCTTTTCGGGTATTCGTTTTTCGACCCTGCTGAACCAGGACGTGCCTGCGTGTGGTGCGGCCACCACATTGGTGATCAGACCGTAATCAAAATCAGCGACCCCAACGGCAAGTTGCTGCGCTATAAGACCCTCATGAGTGACGACTGGCTGACCGAGCACCACTGCAAGCTGGATGGTGAGTTCAGGTTCAGGCCCGAAAGCGCATGCGGCAAGATTGAGTCGGACGCCACCGTTGGACTCACCGTGCGCAACGCGAGCAAGGAGGATTTCTATTACTATCACCCCGGCGAGGACGCGCCCAGGCAGTTCCCTCCAGGGGCCAGGGTGCCCCTGAAGGTTGGGTACCGGATCCAGTTCGGAGCGAACGGCACCGTGGCGGAGGTCATGCGTTACTAGAGCTGCGTTGCAGGCCGCTACAGGAGACGTAAGAACGAAACACTGACCAGTTTGCAGGAGGCCTTGGCCCATGCCTGATGCGAACGTCGCAACCGTCCTTTGGATACTCTCCGCGCTCTTCGCGATCGTCGTGGCAGGCTATGCCGCGACAATCGTGATCGCGCTATTGATTGAGCGGAGGCACCGCGCCCGTATCCGCGAGTACGAGGCAGCCGCCGACAAAGCGCTGGAGGCGCTGGCGCGGGTGGAGCGAATACAGAACGACCTGTCGCAGTCCGCAATGCTCCTGAAGAGCCTGCCTTCGGAACTATCCCATATGTTCAGCACGCTCGCCGACCACGTGAACAGCCGTGGCGGGCTGACAGTCCAGGCAGTCGAGGTTCACGCCTCGCACCTGGAGAACATGTCCAGGCTGCTGGCAGACACGCTGAAGCAGTTCACGCTGGACAACGCCGCGGCTACAGGACACCTGACCTCTCGCTCTTCGGAAATGGTCGCGGCCCTGTCGCAACGTGGCCGGGACCTGGAGGGGCACCTGCGGGACTACGGCGAGCAGGTCGTGGCCGCTACATCCGCGTTGCGAGAGGCGCACAACGAGACAAAGCTTCAGCTTGTCGAGGCCGTCGACCGGCTCAGGGCGCTCGAAGGCGTGCCCCGGGAGATCATCACTGCCCGGTCGACGCTACACGACCTGGTCGATTCCACAGGCGCCGGCCTCAAGGAAACGCTGCAGCAGGCCCACGAGACGATCCAGATCGTGCGGGCACGGAGCGAGCAGCTGATCGAGGAGGTCAGCAGGACCGGCTCACGCCTGACCAACGAGGTCTCGCAGCGGACTGCCGACATGTCCCGGCAGTTCGCACAAGACCTGGCAAAGGTGGTGGATGCCACGCAGAAATCCCAGCAGCTCCTGGACCACCTGGAGCTGCGCCGCGTGTCCCTGACTCAGGAGGCATATTCGGTAAAAAAGAACCTGGACACGCAGTTCGAGAGGAACTTCGCGCACCTCTACCTGCTTACCCTGGCCACTGCGTCTACTGCGCTCAGGAGCGCCAAACGCTCAGACCGGGAGGAGATCACTGCGACCTGCGCCGCGCTTGTCCGGAGGCTGGAAGGCCTGCACCTGTTGCCGGAAGCGGTGAAGGTGAACGGCAACGGGCACGAGTTGCGGCCCAACGAGCTACTTGTGACTGTGGTCAAGGCGCTGGAGTCGCTGGGCGAAGAAGAACACCGGCAACCGTCAGCGCCGACTGCCGAGAAGGAGGCGGTCGCCAATTAGCCTCCCGCCTCATGCGCCGTCCAAGGCGGTCACTCCAGGCAGATGAACGGACCGCCAGCCTGCTTTGATCGGACGGGCCAGGCGAGGCCGCCGGAGGCCAGGTGCTAGTGCATGCCCGGATGAATCAGTCGCGGAAGACAGGCATTGCGCTCCCGCCGTCCGAGCGCCTGCTGTGGTCCGGCAGCCCGGTCAAAATGACGCTCCTGCCAATGAGCCTGGTCGCGGCGCTGATCATCGCCGCCGCAGTCCTCCCTGCGATCTCCATCGCGCTCCCGTTCATACTCGCCGCCTCAGCGCTGGCACTGGCCGCGGCAACCCTACTTTGCGCGCTGGCACGCAGCGTCGGTCCATCAGGCGCCTCGGCGTATTTCGCCCACCGCTACCAGTTGACAGAGCAGAGGCTTATCGTCAGCGAGGCCGGCCTCGGACTCGATGTCCGCGACTACGAACTGTTGTTGATCGAAAGTGCGTGGGTCCGCCAGACCCGCTGGCAACGTATCCTCGGCGTCGGCCACGTGACGCTTGTCGGCACGTCCAATGGCATCGAGCCGCCCGAGCTCGTCTCGGTACGCAGCCCTTTGGAGGTCAAAGAGATGGTGAGGACGGCGGTCCTGGCGCGCCGCGCCGCGGCTCAGGTGTCCTACATCGAGGTCTTGTGATCACCTGGCGGTCTCATTCGCCCGTAGTCGCGGCTAGTAAGCGTAGAACGCGAGCCGAGATGACAAACTGGCCTCAGAACTTGTACTCTTCGCGCGGCGGCGAGAAGATGTCCAGCGCCAGCGAGGGGTGACCGGCGCCCCTTGCCCCGTGCTCGACTCCGCCTGGGATCACGTAGTGGTCCCCTTCGCGCAGGAGCCGCGTCTCGCCGGCGATGGTCAGGTGGAACGAGCCTGACAGCACCCGGCCGCACTGCTCGTGCGGGTGTGTGTGCAGCGGCACGATAGCCTCAGGGCCGATGTCGATCAGCGCCATCATGACCTTGTCCCCCCACATCGTGCGGAGGAACACGCCAGGGACGAGCTCCCGCTTCTTGATGTCGTTCTGCGTGTAGAAGTGCTGCTTTGGCAACTGTGCCCCTCATCTCTTTAACAGGTTCAGCGCCGGTACTCGCCGCCACCTGGCCAAACATTGGACGAGTCTACCCGTGAGTGCCCATCTTGCGGCTGATGGCGGCCTCGGCGACTGGGCTGATGACCTTGTCGATCGTCACGTTCACTAACGCCACCCGCTTCGCGTCAAAGGCCCGCCGCAGCGCGGGCTCGAGGTCGGCCGCCGTCTCGACGTTCTCGGCGTGCGCGCCCAGCCCCTTCGCCACCAGGTCGTAGCGCGTCGGCAGCAGGTCGGTCCAAACGGGCCGGCCGTACAGGCCCTTCTGGATCTGCCAGTCTATGCCCCAGATGGCGTTGTTCCCCAGCACCATCACCACTGGCAGGCTGTGGCGCACGGCAGTGTCAATCTCCATGCCGTTGAACCCGAACGAGCCGTCGCCTGTGACCAGCACCACGCGCCGCTTCGGGAACGCGACTTGCGCCCCCAGTGCGTACGGCACGCCGACGCCGATCATGCCGAAGCTGCTCACATATAGCCAGGAGTACGGCTTGTTCGCCCGCAGCGAAGCCCGGAAGAAGTGGGCGTAGTCACCGCCATCGAACACCATCACTGTGTCGTCGTCCACGAACTTCTGCAGGGTCTGGGACACGAGCATCGGGTGCATGGGGTCCTTCGCAATGGCAAGCTCGGCAAGCTCTTCCTGGAAGGCGTCGCGGGTCTGGTGGAGCGACTTCACCCAGTCGGGCCGGCCCGCCCAGCGCTTCTTCGCCGCGGCGTCTGCCAGCTGGCTCACCACGGGGCCCACGTCGCCGAGGATGCCCACCTCGACCGTGCGCGCCCGCCCGATTTCAGCAGCCGACGGAGTGACTGCGATGTGCTTGACCCCTTTGGCAAACGGCGGGCTGCCGCCGAAGCCGGCCATATAGTCCAGGCGACGGCCGAGCAGGAGCACCACGTCAGCCTCAGCGAGGGCCTTCCGGGCCGCCTTATTCAGCGGCAGGTAGCCAAAGCCGATGCTGTATTCATGGCTGTCAGGAAGGAGCGCGCGCGCCGAGTCCTCGGTCAGGAACGGGATACGCGTCGCCTCGATGAACCGCCGGAGCTCGGCAGGCTCGCAGGTCGCGCCCGCGCCCGGCCCGCAGATGACCAGCGGGCGCTCCGCAGCGGCCAACAACTCGGTGGCCCGCTCGACCTGTCCCGGGCTGCCGAGCACAGCGCGTGGCGCGCCGTACTCCCGCGGCGCGAACCGCTCGAAGGCGCTCTCGTCCACTTCGGCTGACTGCAAGTCGTGCGGGATGGTCAGGTGGACAGGGCCGCGTCGGCCAGACAGGGCGGTGCGGAAGGCCAGGCCAACGTACTCAGGGATGCGCTCAACGCTTGGGACTTGCCAGGCACCCTTGGTCACCGGCGCGGCGACGCCGACCTGGTCGAACTCCTGCATGGCGCCGCGTCCCAGGTCCCGCGTCTCTGCGCTGCCGGCGATGTTCACGACTGGCGCTTCGGAGTGCATGGCGTTCGCCAGCCCAGGTACGGCGTTGGCATGGCCGGGCGTTGTCGAAAGGGCGACTCCCGCCTTCCTGAGCAGGCGCGAGTAGGCGTCCGCCATGTGCACCGCGCCAGACTCGTGGCGGGTGTCGATCATGCGGAACGGGAAGTCCACCATCACGTTCAACAGGTGCAGGAAGTGGTCTCCGGCGATCCCGAAGACTGTGTCAACGCCCTCTGCTTGGAGGGACTTGACGATCAGGTGGCTGCCCGTGACTTTTGCCATGGGACCTTTCATCACGAGGGCCGGGAAAGACGGCCCTCCGGAATAGGTTTCGCTGCCCTACGCGGCCGCGTCAGACCCCGGGCGGCGTTGTGATAGAGCTGAACTCAAAAACAGCGGTCAGAATAGCACAGGGGGCAGCGCCGCCCCGGAGAGTGGGTCACCTCTACGCGGGCGCGGGGAACAGGCCCATGAACTGGTCCGCGGGCATCGCGTCCAGGCGTGCCGAGTCCAGGCAGGCCTCCATCAGCCGCGAGGCCTGTGCCCCAGGGTAGTGGCCGGCTACGTTCTCCCGGAACTTCGCTTCGAGCAGCGGGATGCCCTCCGCGCGCCTGCGCCGGTGCCCCAGCGGGTACTCGACCTCGACCTTTTCAGTGCTGCTACCGTCCTTGAAATGCACCTGGACGGCGTTGGCTATCGAGCGCCTATCGGCCTCGTAGTACTCCTTCGTATAGCGCGCGTCCTCTACGACGGTCATCTTCGCCCGCAGAGTGTCGATGCGCAGGTCGGCGGCCGCATCGTCCTCATAGTGGTCGGCTGTGAGGTCGCCAAACAGCAGGCCGACCGCGGTCATGTACTGGAGGCAGTGGTCGCGGTCAGCCGGGTTGTTGAGCGGGCCGGTCTTGGAGATGATCCTGACAGCCGGTTCCTGAGTTGAGATAGTGACCCGGTCGACGTCCTGTAGCCGTCCCTTGACCACCGGGTGGAGCTTCACAGCCGCCTCAACCGCGGTCTGGGCATGGAACTCGGCCGGGTATGAGATCTTGAAGAGCACGTTCTCCATGACGTACGAGGCGAGCGGCCGCGCCAGTCGCACCGGCTGGCCTTTGAACCAGACGTCCTGGAGCCCCCACTTAGGCGCCGTCAGCGCGGACGGGTAGCCCATCTCGCCCCGGAGCGTCTGCAGCGCCAGCCAAACCCCCCGGCTGGTCGCATCGCCAGCCGCCCATGACTTGCGCGACCCGGTGTTGGGGGCATGCCTGTAGGTGCGCAGCGTGGCCTCCAGCCAGGCGTTTGAGACCCCGTCGATCACCTGTTCCCGCGTCCCGCCCAGCATGCGCGTGGCGACGGCTGTCGACGCCACCTTGACTAGCAGGACATGGTCTATGCCGACGCGGTTGAAGGCGTTCTCGAGTGCGAGCACGCCCTGGACTTCGTAGGCCTTGATCGCGTACGAAAGGACATCCCGGACGGTGAACCTCCGGGCTGTGCCAGGGCCGGGGGCGGAGGCGACGGCGCGGCGGCTGGCCCAGTCGGCCACTGCCAGCAGCGCGCCGAAATTGTCGGAAGGGTGACCCCATTCGGCTGCGAGCCAGGTGTCGTTGAAGTCAAGCCACCTGATGGCTGCGCCGATGTCGAACGCGGCCTTGACCGGGTCCAGGACGTGGCTGGTGCCCGGTACACGCGCGCCGTACGGGACCGCCGTGCCCGGCACGACCGGGCCCAGCAGCCGGGCGCAGGCCGGGTACTTCAGCGCGAGCAGCGCGCAGCCGATGGAGTCCAAAAGGCACCAGCGGGCCGTGTCGAGGGCCTCCGCACTCCAGTCGTCCGGGCCGCACACATAGTCGGCGATCTGGACGAGGACGTCATCCGGCGGGGGCCGGCTGTGGATCAGAGAGTGGGGCAAATTACGACCGCTCATTAGCGGCACAACACGACGCGATCACCCGCCGCAAGCGACAAACGGAGGCCCGCCGCACAGCCTTGATGGCGGAGAGGCGCGGCGTGGCACTACTGCCGTGGCGGCTGCTGGTTGGACCGCTTGAACAGGCTGTACAGGAGGGCGATCAGCCCGCCGATTACCGCACCGATAATGACGAGGCGGACCACCGGCTTGCCTCCTCCCTCTTGGTTCCCACGCTGAATAGTCATGCCGTCGTCCGGCCCTTTCCTGGCGGTGACCGGTCCCGGTCAGTCCAATGAGATCACCCGTTGGCACTCAGGCCACAAGTCTACCCCCGCCGTTCGACCGGCAGGTAGTCCCGCACCTCGGGGCCGATGTACTCGGCGACTGGCCGGATCAGGCGGTTGTCGCCCCGCTGCTCAATGATGTGCGCCGCCCACCCGGCCGTCCGGGAGATCACGAACACAGGAGTGAACATCGCGGTCGGCACCCCGCACAGGTGATAGGCGGACGCAGAGTAGAAGTCCAGGTTGGCGTGGATGTTCTTCTCACGCCTCATGACTTGCTCGATACGCTCGGAAACGGCGTAGAGCGTCTGGTCGCCCGACTTTGCGGAAAGCCGCTTCGCCCACACCTTGATGATCTCCGACCGCGGGTCCCCGTTCTTGTAGATACGGTGGCCGAAGCCCATCACCAGCTGCTTTGTCACCAGCATGTGGAGCAGGCCTTTTTCGGCCTCGTCTGCTGTCTCGAAGCGTGAGATTAGCTCCATGGCGGCCTCGTTAGCGCCGCCGTGCAGCGGGCCCCGGAGCGCGCCGATCGCCGCGGTCATCGCCGAATAGGTGTCAGGCAGCGTGCTCGTCACCGTGCGGGCAGTGAAAGTGGAGGCGTTGAACTCGTGTTCCGCGTACAGGACCAGCGACACGTCCAGCGCCCGGCGCTTGTCCTGGTCAGGCTCGGCCCCGTTGAGCAGCCGCAGGAAGTGACCTGCGACCGTATCGTCAGACGTGACGGTTTCGACTCGCTTCCCGCGCTGGGTGAAGTGGTACCAGTAGAGGAGCATCGACGGAAAGGCGGCGATCAGGCGGTCCGCCACCGCAGCCGGGCCGCGGCCATCAACGCCCTCGGGCTCCAGCGTGCCCAGCATCGAGCACCCGGTGCGCAGCACGTCCATGGGGTGGGCCGCGCCGGGTATCTGCTCCAGCGTTGTCTTCAACGCCGCGGGCAACCCCCTGAGCGATGCCAGCTTCTTCTTATAGGCGTCAAGCTGCCGGCGGTCCGGGAGGGCCCCGTAGATCAGCAGGTAGGCGACTTCCTCGAACGTCGACTTCTCCGCCAGGTCGTTGATGCGGTACCCGCGGTAGGTGAGCCCGACTGACTCCTTGCCAACAGTCGAGATCGCAGTGCGGCCAGCGACAATCCCCTCGAGCCCTGCTTTGACAGCAGGGGCCCCCTGCCCCGTGGTCATCGCGCCGCCTCCTGCCCGGAGTCCCCGGACCCGAATAGCTCGTCCAGTTTGCGTTCGTAAGCGTGGTAGCCGATCACATCGTAAAGCTCTTCCCGGGTCTGCATGCGCGCCACCTCAGCCTGCTGCGTCCCGTTTCGCCTGATTGCAGCGTACGTCCTGGCCGCGGCTGCGTTCATGGCCCTGAACGCAGATAACGGGTACAGGACAATATCCACGCCGGCATGGCGTAGTTCGTCAACGGTGAACAGAGGCGTCTTGCCGAACTCGGTGATGTTGGCGAGGACGGGCACCCCGGCAGCTTCTTTGAACCGGCGGTAGTCTTCCAGGCGGGTCACGGCCTCGGCGAAGATCATGTCTGCGCCTGCATCCCGGTAGGCGACAGCGCGCGCCAACGCCGCGTCAAGCCCCTCGACCGCCAGAGCGTCGGTGCGGGCCATGACCACGAAACTGGCGTCAGGCTTCGCGTCCACGGCGGCCTTGATGCGGTCTGACATCTCCCCGGCTGTTACGACCTGTTTGCCCGGCCGGTGGCCGCAACGCTTGGCCTGGACCTGGTCCTCGATGTGCATCCCAGCGGCGCCGGCCCGGACCAGGTCCCGCACGGTACGTGCGATTACCAACGCCGCGCCGAAGCCAGTGTCGGCGTCGACCAGAAGCGGCAGGTCCACCGCGCCCGTGATGCGCCGAGCGTCCTCGACTACGTTTTCGAGTGACGTGATCCCCAGGTCCGGGAGGCCGTAGGAAGCCGTGGCGACGCCGCTTCCCGACAGGTAGGCCGCACGGAACCCGGCCCTCCTGGCGAGCATCGCTGCGTAGGCGTTAATCACTCCGGGCAACTGCAGCGGCTTTTCAGCCTGCACCGCGTCGCGAAAGCGTCGCCCGGCAGTGGGAGGCGTGGTCAACCCTGCGGGCTCTCGGTTGCACTAGACATGCCGGGATTTTACAGGGGCGTGCAGGGCGCGGCGTGTCAACGACGCTCCTCGGAAGCTACACTGAGACCAGTGACGTCGCGTACCGCCCGTCCTCGTAGACGGCCTGAGTGACCGGGAGCCTGGATGCCGAAGAACCCGCCATCGGGACAAATAGACTTCAACTGCGATATGGGGGAGTCTTTCGGGGCCTACAAGATGGGCCTCGATGACGAGATCATCAAGCACGTCACCTCCGTCAACGTCGCTTGCGGGTTCCACGGCGGCGACCCGGACTGGATGGCGCACACGGTGCGAATCGCCGAGGAGGCCGGCGTGGGCATCGGCGCCCACCCCTCCTACCCGGACCTGCAGGGCTTCGGTCGCCGCGACATGTCGCTGACCGCGGCTGAGGTGCGAAGCGCCGTCAAGTACCAGGCCGGCGCCCTGGCCGCGTTTACGAAGGGCCACAGGCTCCAGCACGTCAAGCCCCACGGCGCGATGTACAACAAGGCCGTCCGGGACCGCGAGCAGGCGACGGCCATCGTGCAGGCGGTACGTGAGTTTGACCCCGACATTATCCACGTCGTCCTGGCAGGTTCCCTGTGGGAGCACGTTGCACGGGACGCCGGCGCAAGGGTCGCCCGCGAGTGCTACGCAGACCGCGCCGTGACGCCGCAGGGTCAGCTCGTGCCCCGGTCTCAGCCGGGCGCGGTCATCCACGATGAAGAAGCGGTCGTCAGGCGTTCCCTGAAACTGGTGACCGAGGGACGCGTAGTTGCGGTAGACGGCACGGAAATTGAGTTCCGCGCGGACACAATCTGCCTGCACAGTGACACACCGGGGGCAGTGCGACTGGCCCAGTCGGTGCGGCGCGAGCTCGAGTCCGCGGGCGTGAGCATCAGACCGCTGGCCCAGATCGTCTGAAGGGCATCCAGTAATTCGGCAATTGAACTCAGACCGAGGTCCTGAAACAAGTTCAGAAAGAAATGTTCCGGATGGCGGCCAGTTACTGAAGGGAGCCGGGCAGTGGCCCGCAAGACCAGCCCGTCAGGCCAGTACCCCCGCATCCTGCCAGCCGGCGACGAGGCGGTGGTGGTCGAGTTCGGCGACGCCATCGACGAGGCGCTGAACCGGCAGGTGTACGCGTTCGCCGAGGCGGTTGAATCGGCTGCTATCAGGGGCGTGACGGAACTCGTCCCAACATACCGCTCCTTGCTCGTCCAGTACGACTTCCTGGCGACCAGCTACCCCACGCTGGCAACCCGGCTGAAAAAGCTGGCCGCGGCGGCAGTCGTCCCGCAAGAAAGTCCGGAGGCGCGCACGGTGATCGAAATCCCTGTCGCGTACGGGGGAGAATTCGGGCAGGACCTCGACTTCGTGTCGCAGCACGCCGGCCTGCCGCCTGAGGAGGTCATCCGCATCCACAGCCACGCGCCGTACCGGGTGTACATGCTGGGGTTCGCCCCCGGCTTCCCATACCTCGGCGGGGTGGACCCCCGGATCGCCTGCCCGCGCCTGAAGACTCCGCGCACGCGGGTGCTGGGAGGGTCGGTCGGCATCGCCGAGCGCCAGACCGGGGTCTACCCGAACGACAGCCCCGGCGGCTGGCGGATCATCGGCCGGTCTCCGGTACGGCTGTTCGACGGTAGTGCCACCCCTCCCGCTTTGGCGCGCCCGGGCGCGTTCATCCAGTTCGTGCCCGTTGATGCAGCCAGCTTCCACGATGTCGCGGGCGAGGTCCGGGCCGGCCGGTACAGCCCCCGCGTCAACCCGGGGCCGGCATGATCGAGCCGCTGCTCCGTGTCGTTGCGCGCGGCGCGCTGAGCCTGGTCCAGGACTCTGGCAGGCGGGGCTACCAGCGCTACGGCGTGTCCGTCGGCGGCGCTATGGACCAGGAGGCGCTCTTGCTGGGCAACCGCCTCGTGGGAAACGGGCCTGGCGCCGCGGCGATTGAGGTGACTCTGGGCGGGGCCGAGTTCGAGTTCTTGAGGCCCTGCCTGTTCGCAGTCACCGGCGCGGACCTCGGGGCCTCACTCGACGACGCTCCCGTCCCGTTGTGGCAATCGGTCTGCGCGGAGGCGGGCGCGGTCCTGGCGTTTGCCGGGCCTGTCTCCGGGTTGCGAGCCTACCTGTGCGTGGAAGGCGGTATCGATACCACTCCGGTGCTCGGGTCGCGCTCCACTCACGTTGGGTCAGGGCTTGGCGGAATAGCCGGCGGCAGGCTGGAAGCTGGCGACGTGCTCCCCGGCGGCGCGCCCGGACCAGGCGCGGCGCCCGGCATGCAGGTACCGGTGGCACTGCGCCCCGCCTATCTCACCGACCTGGTCTTGCGGACAATGGCAGGTCCCCAGGAGAGCCACTTCAGCGAAGCGGGCGTCCGCACGCTCTACAACTCCGCGTATGCGATAAGCGACCGGTCAGACCGCCAGGGCGCCCGGCTGGATGGCCCAGCAATCGAATCGCTAAACGGCCGTTACGACATCGTGTCTGACGCGGTCGTCCCCGGTTCCGTCCAGGTCCCCGGTGATGGCAAGCCCATCATCCTGCTGGCCGACCGGCAGACCACCGGTGGGTACGCCAAGATCGGGACCGTGGCGAGTGTGGACTTGCCCTTGCTGGCGCAGGCGCCGCCCGGCGCGGCGGTAAGGTTCGTCCCGATTTCGGTTGCAGAGTCACAGGCTTCGGCCAAGGCCCGGCGCCTGGCCTTGCAGACGACCGAATTCGAAATGGTCTCGCCCGGCCCCGAGTTCAGCCTGAGGATTGGAGCGAGGGCCTTTAGCGTCCGGGTCCAGGCTACTGCCGGCCGGGACGGGCCATTAATGGCAACCGTCGACGGAGAGCTGGTCGAGGTCGGCCTGCAACACCTCGGCTGAGACCGGCGCCGTGCGATGGCCGGGCTCGGGGCGATCGCCCGCCACGAACTGGGCGAGCGTCCGTCGGGGAAGGCGAAGGTGCTGCGGGGCCGGTGCTAACATGCGCGGCTGGCCCACGATACAGGCTCCTCAGGCCAGTTGTCTGGCGTTCGGTATCAGGTGACAGATGACCCAGGCTCACCGCTCAGCACCGCGCGCCGCCCGCCAGCGGGGGACGCAGGCTGGACGCCGGGAGGATCACGAAGTGGTCGCCGCGATCGGAGCGTCTCTTGCGCTTGCAGACGCGTGGTCTGCGCCGCGGCGGCGCAGGCAATCGGACGCCGAGTTGGCCGCGGTGATCGGCGCGGCAATCGCGCTCGAAGAGCATTCCCTCGCCGAGGCAGCTTCCCGCCAATTACCTCCGGCCCCGCGCCAGCCGTCGTATGAGCGCGCTGCCAGCCAGTGGGCCCACACCGGGAGGGCGCGGCAGATGGGTACGCGCTCACCCGCGAACATAAGAGGCCGCCACTCTTGACCGGCGGCAGGCAATACCGCATCACGGTAAACGGCCGCAACTACGAGGTCGAGGTCGGCGATGTGTCGATCTCGCCCGTGACCGTCACAGTAGACGGCGTCCCCTACCAGGTAGACGTCCCGCCCCTCCCAGCCCACGCCGCCGCGCCCGTGCCCCCGCCCTTGGCGCCGCGCCCGCTCGCGCCCCCGGCACAGGCCGCTCACGCGCCCGCTGCACCCCCGCCTCCTGTGGCGGCGGCTCCCCCAGCCGCGGCTCACCCGGCCCCCGTCGCCCAACCTGCCGCATCAGCCCCAGGAGGCGACGGCGTGGTCAGGGCGCTCATGCCCGGCCGGGTATTGCGGGTCAACGTCGCGCCCGGCGACACCGTGGTCCGCGGACACGCTCTGCTGGTGATCGAGTCCATGAAGATGGAACAGACCGTCGCCGCGCCACGTAACGGGCGGGTGCGGTCCGTGTCAGTGGCCGCAGGTGACGCCGTTCAGCGCGGCCAGAGCATGGTCGAACTCGAGTGACCGGCTGCACCCGGGCAACCCCCGCCCCAACAGGAGTAACCAATGCCTGACCGCACCATGAAGGGCGTCTACCCCATCCTCTCGCTGCCTGTGGATTCTCGGGGGCGGGTAGACCACGAGGACCTCGCACATCAGACCGAGTGGTTCATCGGGTGCGGTGTCCACGGCATGGGCATCGCCATGGCGACCGAGGTCTACAAGCTCACCGACGCCGAGCGGGACCTGGTCCTGAAAACGGTCGTCAAGCAGAACAAGGGCCGCGCCAAAGTCGTCATGAACACCGGGGCGGAGGGGACCGACGTCGCCATCGGCTGGTCAAAACGCGCGCAAGACCTAGGCGCGGACGCGCTCATGGTCCGGCCGCCCACATACGTGCCCAGCACAGCTGACCAGAACGTCGAGTACTTCGTGCGCATCGCGAAGGCCGTGAAAGTCCCGATATTCATGCAGGACCAGGGCACGGCGACTGTCGCTCCCGGCCTCGCTGTCCGCTGCGCGCGGGCCCACGAGAACCTGTGCTACATCAAAGTCGAGACACCGCCGACCTCGCCCCGCATGGCCGAGGCGGACGCCCTGCGCGGCGACAGCGGGCTCATCCTCTTCGGCGGCGCGGGTGGCGCGTTCGTCCTGGAGGAGTACCGGCGGGGGTCGGTGGGCACCATGCCCGGCTCGACGCTTCCTGACATGTTCGTGCGCACCTGGGACCTCTGGCTGGCCGGCAAGGAAAAACAGGCCGAACGGGAGTTCACCAAATACTCAACGTTGATCCGCACGCTTGGGCAGGGCGGCGGCCTCTCCGGGTGGATTTACAAGCACATCATGTGGCGACGCGGGGTATTCAAGAAGACATCGACGTTCGCCCGCCACCCGGCCTTGCCGGCGTCCAAGATTGACCTTGCGGAAGTGGACCGGCTCCTCGAAGAACTGGGCCTGATGGGCAAGTGAGGCGCCTGCCTACAGGCGCGTGTGAGGGCGGCTGTGCGCCCTTCAACAAGCTCATGGCGAACGGGCTTCCCGAAGTACCGGGCGCCCCCGGCCAGACGCAAAAGTTCTTCCAGAGAATGCCAGCCGCCTGTTGCCGGTGAGATCCTGAAACAAGTTCATGATGAAATCGTCTGGATGACCTCTAGCCGCTGCACTTCACCGCTGCGTCGTGCTCGGCTAGCTTCAGCAGCAGGTCAAACGGGTAGATCCCGGTCGAGTGGCCGTCGCTCCAAAGGAACTGCACCGCGTACTTGCCGACCGGGAGGTACTCGACGGCTATGATGTCCTCCGGCACGTTCGCCGCGACCAGCACTCGGCGACCGGTCATTTCGTTAACACAGGCGGCGCACCCGCACTGTAAGCGCAGGTAGCGGTACGGGTACCGGCAGACCCGTCCGCCAGTCCATGTAACAGCGATGCTTTCCGCTTCCAGACTGAACTCCTGTGCGGTCACTGCCGGGGCTCCCATTCGGTCCACGTGACACCCCGCGCCATCTCGGCTAATCTGTCGGACGCACCCGTCCGCACAACATCAAGGCGGCAACCAGACGCAGCCTCTGATTATGGCTGAGTCCAGGCACGGACGCGGACGCAGGAGGGACTCCAAGCATGGCTGAGATTAGCGTGGGCCTGATAGGCGCGGGCACGAACACAAAGAAGAGGCACATCCCGGGCCTTGAGGCACAGCAGGACATTGAGATTGTCGCCGTCGCCAACCGCACGCGCGAATCGGGGGAGAAGGTGGCAACGGAGTTCGAGATCCCAAAGGTCTGCGACTCGTGGCTCGACATCCTGGACGATGAGGATATCGACGCCGTGTGCATAGGCACGTGGCCCTACATGCACGCCACGATGGCGATCGCAGCGCTGGAGGCCGGCAAGCACGTGCTTGTCGAGGCCCGGATGGCCATGAACTCCGAGGAGGCGCGCGAGATGCTCGCCATCTCCAAGGCCAACCCTGACCTCGTCGCCCAGGTCGTCCCCGCGCCGCACACGCTTTCGGTCGACCGCAGCATCATTGACCTCATCAACACCGGGTACATCGGCGACCTCGTCAACCTGCGCGTGGCCATCGCCGCCAACAGCGCGTTCCCCAACCGCGAAGCGCCCATTCACTGGCGCCACGACCGGGACCTTTCCGGCAACAACATCATGACCATGGGCATCTGGTACGAAGCGCTGATGAGGTGGGTCGGCCCTGCCACCAGCGTGCAAGCGCTCGGCCAGGTGGTGGTCAAGCACCGGAACGATGAGAACGGACGGCGGCGGGCCATCTCCATCCCGGACCACGTCGACATCCTGTGTCAGATGGCCGCAGGCGGGACGATGAACATGACCGTCACCCAGGTCAGCG
>CAYWBD010000043.1:0-6886 GCA_964456315.1 uncultured Thermoflexus sp. | reverse complement strand
TCCACACGATCATCCCGGCGATGGCGACGCGTGACGGGGAGATGTGGCTGAGCTTCGGCGTTATGGGCGGGTTCCAGCAGCCCCAGGGCCACATGCAGGTCATCTGCAACATGGTCGACTTTGGCCTGGATTCGCAGAAAGCGCTCGACGCGCTGCGCTTCAGGGTGGAGGTCGAGGGCACGGGCGTCGTCAAGCTCGAAGACGATGTCGATGATGATGTGGTGAAGGAGCTGCGGCGGCGCGGCCACCGCGTGCAGCTGGTGTCCGGCTTCGACCGCTCCGAGATGGGCGGCGGCCAGGTCATCTCCCGCGACGCCGAAACCGGCGTGCTCACCGCCGGCTCCGAGCCTCGCAAGGACGGCGCCGCGGTGGGGTGGTAGAGACCAGCCACAGGCTGGCGCTTCTTGCGACCGCCTATCGTGGTCGTCAAGGACGTACGCAGTGAGGATGCTAGAATCCACGCGGTTTTCGTGCGTAATGGCAGTGCCTCTTTTCGGCCACCGCGTCGGGCGACGGAACGAGATGGTCCGTCCATACCGCTGGACAACGAGAAGAGATTCTTCGGCCCTGCGGGCCTCAGAATGACATCGTGATCCGGGCCTCAGAGTGACACGAAGGCGGAGGCGCCACTAGTTGGGCAAGATCAACGTAGCGATCATCGGCCTGGGGAACTGCGCCTCGTCGCTTGTGCAGGGCGTCTACAAGTACGCCGAGGTCCCCGCCGACGCCAGGATTCCCGGCATCATGCACCCGGTCCTGGGCGGCTACCACGTCGGCGACATCAACATCGTCGCGGCGTTTGACATAGACAAGGAAAAGGTCGGCAAGGACATCGGCGAGGCCATCCACGCCGGCCAGAACAACACCGTCGTCTTCCACGAGGTCCCCCGCAAGACGGGCGTCAAGGTGGACCGCGGCATGACCCACGACGGCCTCGGCAAATACCTGTCCGAGGTCATCGAAAAGGCGCCCGGGGCCACCTCTGACATCGTGGGCATCCTACGAGACCGCAAGGTGGACGTGGTCGTCAGCTACCTGCCGGTGGGCTCCGAAGTGGCGACGAAGTGGTACGTGGAGCAAATCCTTGCGGCGGGCTGCGGCTTCGTGAACTGCATCCCGGTGTTCATCGCAGGGGACCAGACCGGCTACTGGCCCAAGCGCTTCAAGGACAAGGGCCTGCCCATCGTGGGCGACGATATCAAGTCGCAGGTCGGGGCGACCATCGTGCACCGGGTGCTGACGCGCCTGTTCGAGGACCGGGGCGTGCGCCTCGACCGCACGTACCAGCTGAACTTCGGCGGCAACACCGACTTCCTGAACATGCTAGAGCGCGAGCGGTTGCAGTCGAAGAAAATCTCCAAGACAAACGCCGTGAAGTCGCAGCTGGACCGTGAGATGCGCAAAGAGGACATGCACATCGGCCCCAGCGACTTCGTGCCGTGGCTCCTGGACCGCAAGTGGGCCTACATCCGCATGGAGGGGACGTCATTCGGCGACCTGCCGCTGAACATCGAGCTCAAACTGGAAGTGCATGACAGCCCGAACTCTGCCGGTGTCGTGATAGACGCCATACGCTGCGCCAAGCTGGGGCTTGACCGGGGCATGTCCGGGCCGCTGGAAGCGCCCTCGGCGTACTTCATGAAGTCGCCGCCCAAGCAGTTCCACGATGACGTGGCCCGCAGGATGGTCGAGGAGTTCATTGCAGGCCCGTCGGCCTCGGGCGGCGCGAAGCCTACTCCGAAGAAGCCGCGGGCCAAGGCAAAGGCGCGCTAGCCAGCCTCGCCTCCTCGCCCTGGCGGGCCAGGCGTCAAAAGCGGCACGGCCAACCGCACGGCGGCCAGGCGGTCCCGACCTGAGGATCAGGACCTCAACCTCAGCACGGGGAGAGCAGCCCTGAAGATCGCCCTAGTCTCACCTTACGACCTGTCCTACCCGGGCGGCGCGCAGAGCCACATCATGGCGCTTGGGCCGGAACTCGCCCGCCGCGGCCACACGGTAAAGGTGCTGTGCCCGTCCTCGCTGCCGCCACCGAGGCTGGAAGGCGTCGAGGTCATGACCTTCGGGCGGTCAGTCCCATTCCCGACCGCAGGCTCAGTCGCCCGCATCTCCGTCAGCGTCTGGCACGAGCCACGCCTCAAGGCCACGCTCGAGGGCGAGGGATTCGACATCGTGCACGTGCACGAGCCGCTGATGCCCCTGTTTTCGCTCATGTCGGTCTACCTCTCGCAGACCGTAACCATCGGCACTTTCCACGCCTTCAGTGAGACGGGCGGGCACGGCTACGGGTTGTGGAAGCCAATGCTCAAGCGGGCCGCGGAGAAGCTCCACGGCAAAATCGCCGTGTCTGAAGCAGCCCGCGAGTACGCTTCCCGGTATGTCGAGGGCGATTTCACGGTCATACCCAACGGCGTCGAAGTGGACCTGTTCTCTAACCCCGCGCCGCGCCCCGCCCCGATGCGGCCCGACTTCGTCAACCTGCTGTTCGTCGGCCGGGTGGGCGACAAACGCAAGGGGCTGCGCTACCTGCTCGGCGCTTATAGCACGCTGAAGTGGGAGTACCCGAACCTGAGGCTCACCGTCGTCGGCCCCGGCGTGCCCGACGCCGAGAGCTACCGCATCATCGGTGAGCGGAACATCCAGGACGTCGTGTTCACGGGCCAGCTGCTGCGTTCGGAGCTGCCCGCCTATTACCAGCACGCCGATATTTTTTGCAGCCCCGCGACAGGAAAGGAGAGCTTCGGATTCGTGCTGCTGGAGGCGATGGCGGCCTCGCGCCCGATAGTCGCCAGCGCCATCCCCGGCTACCAGTCTGTGATGCGCCACGGGGAGCAGGGGCTGATGCCGCCGCCGAAGGACGAGAAGAAGCTGGCGGACGCCATCCGCACGCTCATCGAGGACCGGGACCTCCGTGCACGGATGGGCGCCGCTTCTCTGCGAACCGCGCACCGCCATGACTGGAGCAACGTGGCGTCGCAGGTGCTCGAGTTCTACTCCGCAGTGGCCAACGGACGGGCCGTACCGGTGGGGGCCGCGTAGGCAGCTGTGGCAGGCGTCTCCGGTTTCCAATCGGTCCGACTCAGGCTGCGGTCGGCCGTGTCGCGGTGGTTCGAGCAGCCCGCAGCGGCCCTCCTAGTCCGCGCCGGGTTCAACGCAGACCGCGCCACGCTCGCCGGGCTGGCTCTCACGGTCGCCTCCGCATACTTTGCGGCAACGGGTGAGTTCCTCTTCGCCGGCCTGCTGAACGCCGGAGGGGCGACGTTCGACCTCCTGGACGGCGCAATCGCACGTCGCACGGGCACGGTCAGCAAGCGCGGCGCGCTCCTCGACTCCACGGTGGACAGGGTGGAGGAGGTCATCGTGCTCGGCGGCCTGGCCTGGTGGTACTCGGGCGTCGAGGGCTACCACCGGACCGCGGTCATCCTGGCATTCGTCGCAGCGGTGGGCTCCATGCTGGTCAGCTACGTGCGCGCCAGGGCGGAGGGGCTTGGCTACAAGGGGACGTCCGGTCTGTTCACCCGGCCAGAGCGGGTGCTGGTGCTGACGGTGTTCCTGTTAGTCGGCCGACCCATCCCCGCGTTGTGGGTCCTGGCCATCGGCGGCCCTCTGAGCGCCCTGCAGCGGTTCTGGGCGGAGTGGCGCACGATGGGCCGGGACAACTCCTCGTAGGGCTGGAGCGTCCGCGCGGGGCGCAGATGCGTAATACTGAAGTCGTACGCCTATGTCATCGCGTCCCGCTCCAGCACTCGAGGCCCAAGTGAGGACACTGCCCAACCTGATCGCGCGTTTAGCAGTCGCCGGCATCGCGGCGGCTGCGCTCGCCGTCGCGCTCGTGGCGTCGCCGGGTGCGAGCGCGCAGACAACACCGGCGCTCAAGGTCATCACAGCAGGCGCCGAGAGCCGGTTTCCCGACTCGGTCCGCTTCTACGCCGAAATCGAGAGCGTCGAAGAGCTGCAGGACGTGCGGGTCAATTTCAGCGCCACTACCCGGGGCGTGTCTCAGTACAACTACCTGGACATCCCCCGGAACGCCAGCGGGCTAGTCAACGGCGAATACTTCCACCGCCTCGACACGCCGGACCGCTACATGCCCCCGGGGGCGCGCATGCGCTACAGCTTCGAGATTACGGACAAGGCCGGGAACACGCTAACAACGGCAGAAAAAGAGCTGATCATCACCGACGCCCGGCCCAAGTTTAAGTGGGAGTCCGTCACGGCCGGCCCCGTGACCGTGATGTTCTCAGGCCCGATCGGGACGCGGGCGAAGACGCTCGCCGAGGCCTCCTACCAGACCCTACTGAACATGCAGCCAGTCACCGGCGCCGAGATCGACACGCCGATCACGGTGACGCTCTACGCCAACAACGCAGACATGATCGGCGCCGTCCAGGCCAGGTCGGCAACGATCAGCCGTGAGCTCATCACCGAAGGTCAGGCGTTCGCATCGGAGAACGTGGTACTCGTGCTGGCAGGCCGGGCGGACATCGGCACCGCTTCGCACGAGATAACCCACATCCTGGTTGGCCGTGCAGCCGGCCTGGGGACGCCTGTCCCGTCCTGGCTCAATGAGGGGCTGGCCGAGTACGGGAACCTGGACCCAACCGTGTCGTACGACCGTTTCCTGGAGTGGGGCGTAGACACGGACCGCATCACCCCGCTGCACAAGCTGCAGTCGTTTCCGGCGGACCCCAACTTGACGATCGTTTCTTACGGGCAAGCCCGCAGCGCAGTCGGGCACATCCTCCGTAAGTACGGACCAGAGAAGATGGCCGCCCTACTCAAGACAGTTGGAGAGGGACGAGCGTTCGAGAGCGCGATGCAGACTGTCTACGGGTTCGGGCTGCGCCAGTTGGACGCCGAGTGGCGTGTCGCCGTCGGCGCTGAACCTTACGTCGAAGCGACGCCAGCGGCAACGCCGACCCCCTCTGTCGCCCAGGCGGCCCGGCCCACTCTTGCGCCGTACAGCCTGACTCCCCAGCCCGGCCAGACCGTAGAGGCCGCGACCCCGGCACCTGAGCCAACGCCGCTTGCGACGCCCGCACCTGAGGCTACGGTGATAATCCAACCCACCTCTGGCGGCGGCTGCAACGCATTGCCCCGACAGGGCAGCGGCCGCGGCCCGTTCGAGGCGTCCTGGGTGGCGGGCCTACTTGCCCTGACTGGCCTGGGCCTCTTCCGCGCCGTCCGCCGGCGCTTGGCGCCCCTCGCCCTCCGACCGCGCTATCATCGTGCCCGCCTCCTCGACGGCCTGACGCGGCCATTCGAAGGCGCTCAGGGCGAGGGCCAGGCCGACATCGTCGCTTCGCGCTCAGCCTGAGCATGAACATACCCTGCCCGGAAGATCGGAGAAGTCCAGATGAAAGCAGCCGTCTACAAGGGCAAGCACCAGTTCGAAATCACTGACATCCCGACCCCAACGCCGGGCCCGTCCCAACTCCTTGTAAAGGTCCACTCCTGCGGCATCTGCGGCACTGACGTGCACGCCGTCATGTACGAGATCGCGCCGCCCGGCAGCGTGCTCGGCCACGAGTTCAGTGGCACGGTAGTCAAAGCCGGCTCAAAGGTGACGCGCTGGAAAGAGGGCGACCGCGTCGTGGGTGGCGGTGGCGAGCCGCCAGCCGGGAGCCCGCCGTCGGCCGGGAGCCACCCCCGTTTCAACTACCGCACCATGGGATTCCAGGGCGGACGGACCCGCGCCTATGCCGAGTTTGTCCTGATGGAGGAGTGGGAGCCGATCCCGCTCCCGCCTGGCGTCCGGGACGAGGACGCCAGCCTGACCGAGCCTTGCGCGGTCGCAGTACACGCTGTGCGGAACTCAGACCTGCGCCTCGGCAGCACGGTGGGGGTCCTGGGCGCCGGCCCGATCGGACTGCTCTGCATCCAGGCCGCACGCGCCGCAGGAGCGGGGAAAGTGTTTGTGTCGGAGCCTGCCCCTGCCAGGGCCAGAGCGGCCGCGGGGCTCGGCGCTGACGCCGTCCTGGACACCACGAAAGAAGACGTGACCGCACGGATGGTGGAGATGACCGACGGCCAGGGGCCAGACGTGATCTTTGACTGCGCAGGCATCAAGTCAACCTTGGACCAGGCCCTGAACACGGTGCGCAGGGCAGGGCAGGTCGTGCTTGTTGCTGTGCCGTGGGAGCCGTTGCCGCTGCTCCCCGCCGACTGGATGGCGCGCGAGATCAGGTTCCAGTCAAGCTGGGGGTCTCGACCAGGCGACTGGAAGCTCTCGCTCGACTTGATGAAGTCGGGGAAGATCTCAATGAAACCGCTGCTGTCGGAGTCGAGCTTCCTGCCCCTGGAGGGTATTCAGAAGGCGTTTGAGGCGCTCATGAAGCCCAGCACGCAGCTCCAGATGGTGGTCAGGCCTTGAAGCGGCCCCACCCCTAGGTCAAGTCCAACGTCGGGGTCGCATGTCGTGGGATCTCGCTCGAAATGCCACGGCAGGCGGCAACGGCTGACGGATACCTGAGACAACCCGCATGGCAAGTCCCGGCGACCTGGGTTCGAGGCTCGCGCCCCTGGAGGCGGTCATCGCCCACAACCAGGGCGAGTGGGTCCGTGCCTTCCGCGCCGTCGGCCGCGCACTGACGGCCGCGCCCGGTGACTTGCCGGTGCTTTCCGTGGCCGCGTGTGTCTGCCTGGAAACTGGCGACGATGCGCGCCTCGGGCCTTATCTGAGCACCCTGGCGTCCGCTTTGCAGCCCCGGTCGCAGCCTGACGGCCTGGGACAGTGCGCGGACTGGCTTGGCCGCGGCGCCTGGAAGACCCGGCGTGACGACATCGCCGCGCTGGCAATGACGGCGGCGGGTCTGTGGCGGGGCGCGGGTGGCGATGCGCCGTTCATGTCGCCGGTGTGGTGCGGGGAAACCTGGGTAGCGTTGGCCAG
>CAYWBD010000042.1:0-1720 GCA_964456315.1 uncultured Thermoflexus sp. | reverse complement strand
CGACGCGCCGCCTGCGTGGTGCCGCATTGGCTCGAGCCTCTCGCCGGCGCCGCAGCCGGGACTGCCCGGGCTTGCGGCCAGCCCGCCGCTCCGGCTGCACGCCATCGGCGTCGCGACGCCCCGGGCCGGTACGCTCAGGCCTGGCGCTATCGAGTTCGACGATATCTCCGTGCTCACCGGCGCAGGGACGCAGTCGGTCGTCCTTGAACCGTTCGACGACACCGAGCGCTGGCGAAAGGTGTTCACGGGCTCCAACTCTCTGGGTGACACTGTCACGCCGGTGACGGGTCAGCCCGGGGTCGTCCGGTTCAGGTGGACCGAGGGCTTTGCACGGGAGCTGCGCGGCCTGGCCTACGGCGCCAGCGAGGCGGCAGTCCCGGTCCTGGTCAGCCCCTCATTCATGTCCAAGTACAGCGTGCGCGTCGGCGACACCATGCGGGTCTTCGTGGAGTCGGTGCGGGTGGAGTTCGAGGTCAAGGGGGTGCTCAACTACTTCCCGACCGTTGACCCCAACGAAGGCCCGTTCGCCGTCGCGGACGTGAACGCCTTGCATGCCCGGTTCAACTCCGGGCGGCTGTTCACCGAGCGCCAGCCGGTTGAGTACTGGATCAGCACCGTGCCCGGCGAGGTCTACGGGGCGGCCGACGCCCGCGGTCAAGCGCCTGAGTTCGACCCCACCAGGCCGGCGATAGAGAGCAGGCTCAATGGCGTGCGGCTGCGCTTCGGCGCCATATCGGACAGGGCGGCTCTGCTGGGCGAAGCCACCATCGACCCGCTGGTCTCAGCAGGGTGGAAGGCCCTGCTGGGCATCGCCTTCTTCACGGTGCTGATCGTCAGCGCAATCGGTTTTCTGGTGCATGCGCGGGTGTCATTCGACTCACGCCGCTCCGAGTTCGCGCTGTTGCGAACCATTGGTCTCTCCATGCGCCAGCTGCTGACGCTGGTGGTGCTGGAGCAGCTGCTGGTCATCGGCGTGGCGATCGCGCTGGGCATCGTCATGGGCCAGCGGATGGGCATCAGCATAATGCCCTACCTGGCAAACTCCGGCGAAGGGGTCCGCCTGGTCCCGCCGATGCTGGTCCAGATTAACTGGGCCGGGTTCGCCACAACGTTCGGGATGCTGGGCGGCGTGTTCCTGCTCGTCCTGGCTGCGATACTTGTTTCCGTGTACACCATGAGCATCCACCGGGTCATGCGCATGGGCGAGGGCTAACGGCGGCCCGTAACGCTGGGACGGCCTGGCGGACAACTGGGACGATCAAGGGGAGCGAATTGGTACAAAAAGACAGACTGGTCCAGCCGGACGAAATTCCGCCGTACATCGTGTGCAGTGGCCTTTTTAAGATCTACAAGGCCGCTGACCTCGAAGTCGTGGCGCTTCGCGGTCTGGAGCTCAACGTCCGGCCTGGCGAGGTCATCGCCATCGTCGGCGCATCCGGCAGCGGCAAGTCCACGCTCCTGAATATCCTGGCAGGCTACGATGCCCCCTCTGCTGGTACCGTCCGCGTCGGCGCGTATGACCTGCTGAACATGACCGACCGAGAGGTCGTCGAGTACCGGCGCAGCGAAGTGGGGTTTATCTGGCAGGAGACCTCCCGCAACCTGTTCCCGTACCTGACCGCGCTAGAAAACGTGGAACTCCCCATGGTCCTGGCCGGCGTGTCGCCCAAACAGCGCGCCATCAGGGGGCGGCAGTTGCTGGCCCTCGTCGGCCTGGAAG
>CAYWBD010000041.1:0-10196 GCA_964456315.1 uncultured Thermoflexus sp. | reverse complement strand
CGGTAGGGCCCCTGCGCGTACTGCGTGAATACGAGCACCGGCAGGCTGCGGTCCAGGTCCGTGATGCGCTTGAGGATCGAGAGGCCTTTGAAGCGGTCCGTGTCGTGCTCGCCGAAGCGGACGTCCAGGAGCACCGCGGCCGGGCGGGACTGGCCTATGCGGTAGAGCGCCTCCGCCTCGAAGTCGTCGCCGGTGACCCTCGGCCCTTGCGGCGCGACGAGCACCGGCTCGAACCCTTCGCGAACGAGCCGCCTCAGGACAGACTGCATGAGGGCGGAGCCAGACTCGTCGTCTACGACAAGGATCTTCTGGCCACGCGTTGTCGGGGGGATTTGGTTCACGTTACGCTCACATGTGGTCGCGCCGGGTCGGTCCGGGATCCCGTTCGCACTGATCCCGCCGGATGGTGAAGTCGTGCCACTCTGGCTGTCGAGCGCCAGTCTCCCACAAGTCCGAATCTACCACCGGCAGCCAGCGATGGGCCTGCGGGCGGCCGCACAATTCCGCTCCCCGGCGAAGCAGCACTCTCGTATAGACGGTGCGTTTGGCCCAAGTGTTCCAATGACGATTGCGACCAGCCGGCCCCGCCTTGATTCCGGGCACGACGGCGCAGGGTTTTCCACAGGGGTCCGCCCGTGCGGCTGCCGCGCCGCCCTCGACGCACCTGCGGGTGCAGGCTATAGTCCGGTGCAGTCACCAGGATTTTTTGGGCAGGGCTGGCACCGTAAGGCCCGCCCCGCCAACGTACTCCGTTCGAATGCCTGTCAGGCGGGCCGGGTCGTGCAATCCTGCCCTGGCGGCTGTTCTGCACGCACCTCGTCATTGCCAACGAATTCCCGGCCCACTGACGCTGGGTCACGGGAGACTACGGGTTGTTACGACTTGTTCGCACACCTGCACAACCACTCTGAGTACAGCCTGCTGGACGGGCTGAGCCGCCTCGAGGACCTGGTCCGCCGCGCCGCGGAGCTGGGCATGCCCGCCGTCGCGCTCACGGACCACGGGAACATGCACGGCGTCGTGGACTTCTACAAGGCCGCGAAACAGGCCGGGGTGAAGCCGATCATCGGCGTCGAGGGCTACGTGGCGCCCGGCAGCCGCACGCACAAGGACCCCAACGACCGCCAGCCGTTTCACATCACGATGCTGTCGCAGTCGCAGGCCGGTTACCAGAACCTGCTGAAGCTGGTAACGGCGTCACACCTCGAAGGCTTCTACTACCGGCCGCGGATGGACCGTGAGGTCATCCAGAAGCACGCCGACGGCGTCATCGTGCTTTCGGGGTGCGTGTCAGGGGAACTGCCGCGCCGAATCCTGGAAGGGCGCATGGACGCCGCCAGGGAGACAGTCGGCTGGTACCGCGAGGTGTTCAAGGGCCGCTACTACCTGGAGCTGATGTCGCACGACGGCGTGCCGGGGCAGGCCGAGGTCAACAAGGCGCTTGTCGAGCTTGGGCGGGACACCGGCGTGCCACTGGTCGTCACGCACGACTCGCACTACGTCCGCCAGGAGGACGCGCCGCTGCAGGACATCCTGACTTGCATTCAGACGAACACCAACGTCAACGACCCGAAGCGGCTCAAGTTCGAGGACGACTCTTACTACCTGAAGTCCCCGCAGGAAATGGCCGCGCTGTGGCCGGAGCTGCCAGAGGCGATCAAGAACTCGCTGGTCATCGCCGAGCAGTGCTCTGGCGGGCCGGAGTTCGGCAAGACGTACGTCCCGCGCTACCGGGCCCCCGACGGCATGACAAGCATGGCGTACCTGCGCAAGCTGTGCCAGGAGGGCGTGGGCAGGCGCCACCCCGGTGGGCCTTCATCGGCTGTTATGGAGCGGCTGGCCTACGAGTTGGAGGTCATCGAGAAGACGAACTTTGCTGACTACTTCCTGGTCGTGTGGGACATCTTCAAGTTCGTCAACTCGCGCGGCATCCTGTCGGCGGTCAGGGGCTCGGCGGCCGCGAGCCTGGTGCTCTACTGCCTGGACGTGACGCAGATAGACCCGCTGGCGACCCGCCTCGTCTTCGAGCGCTTCCTGAACGTGGAGCGCAAGGAGATGCCGGACATCGACATGGACTTCCAGGATGACCGCCGTGAAGAGGTCATCCGCCACTGCGTTGAGCGCTACGGCCGGGAGCACGTGGCCCAGATCATCACCTTCGGCACACTGGGGGCAAAGGCGGCGCTGCGTGACGTGGCGCGTGCGCTCAACTTCGAGCCTGCGGTCGGGGACAAGCTGGCGCGCCTCGTGCCGTTCCGGCTCAACATGACCCTCGAGCAGGCGACCAAGGAGAGCCCCGACCTGGCCAGCCTCGTGAACACGGATGACAAGAGCCGCCAGGTGATGGAGACCGCGCTGCGGCTGGAGGGAGCCGTCCGCCACGCCAGCACGCACGCCGCGGGTGTGGTGATCTCAGAAGAACCTCTCACCACCTACGTTCCGCTCCAGCGCTCGACTAGCGGCGACGAGGACGCACCGCCTACGACGCAGTTCGCCATGGGCCCCGTGGCCGATGTCGGCCTGCTGAAGATGGATTTCCTGGGCCTCACAAACCTGACGATCTTGGCACGCGTGCTTCAGCTCATCGCCCAACACCGTGGCGAGCACCTCTCGTTGAGCGACATACCGACCGACGCCTCCGCGCCTACCGCGCGCGCCGCGTTCGACCTGCTGTCCGACGCCGACACGTTCGGCGTGTTCCAGCTGGAAAGCTCGGGCATGCGCCGTTACATCAAGGAGCTGCGGCCAAACTCAGTGGGCGACGTGGCGGCGATGATCGCGCTCTACCGGCCAGGGCCCATGGAGCACATCACGACGTTCACGCAGTCCAAGCACGGGCACAGGGCTGTCACCTACCCCCACCCCGCGCTCAAGGACATCCTGGACGAGACCTACGGCGTGATCGTTTACCAGGACCAGGTGCTGCTCATCGCCCGTGAGTTCGGCGGGTACACGCTGGGTGAGGCGGACGTTTTCCGGAAGGCCATGGGCAAGAAGGTGCCGGAGGTGATGGCCGCACAGCGCCAGAAGTTCATCTCCGGCGCAGTGGCGAAGGGCTACACCGAGGAGCTCGCCACGACGATCTTCAACCTGATCGAACCCTTCGCCGGGTACGCGTTCAACAAGGCGCACAGCGTGAGCTACGCCATGATCGCCTACTGGACGGCGTACTTCAAAGCCAACTACACCGTCGAGTTCTGGACCGCGGTCATGAACGCGTTCCTGGGCAACCCGGAGAGGACCGGGCAGAGCGTGGTCGAAGCGCGCCGCCAGAAGATCGCAGTGTTGCCGCCGGACGTGAACGCCGGAAAGACAGAGTTCACGATCGAGGCAGGCCCTGACGGCGCATGGGCGGTCCGCTTTGGACTCGCGGCAATCAAGAACGTGGGCGCAGCCGCGGTGGAGCCTGTCGTGGCGGCGCGTGAGGCCGGCGGGCCGTTCTTGTCGCTGGACGACTTCTGCAGCCGGGTCGAGTTCAAGGGCATGAACCGCCGCACGATGGAGAGCCTCATCAAGGCAGGCGCGCTGGACGGCTTCGGGTCGCGCGCCGCCCTGCTGGACGCCGCGGACCGCATCATCAGCGCCGGGCAGCGCACGGCGCGGCTGCGGGACTCTGGCCAGGCGACCATGTTCGACATGCTCGGGCAGTCGGTGCAGGCGCCCGTCGCGGGGGTGCGCCTCAACAGCATTGCGGAGGCTGCCGAGCACGAACGCTCCATCTGGGAGAAGGAGCTGCTGGGCGTCGAGCTGACTCAGAGCGCGTTCACACGCGAGATGTACGCCCAGCCAGAGGGCGTCATCGTCTTCGCTTCCGGCCTGACCCCGGAGCGGGCCAATGAGAGAGTGTCCGTGCTGGGCCAGGTGGCGAGCGTGCGGGAGCTGACCACGCGCAAGGGTGACCGCTTCCTGGCGGTCAACATGGCGCTGCTGGACGGCCAGGTAGAGCTTGTCGTGTGGCCCCGTGTGCTGGAGCAGACCGACGGTCTGTGGGCCCAGGGGCGGTACATAGCGGTCAGCGGCCAGGTGCGCGAGCGGGACGGGAGGCTATCGGTGTCTGTTGACGAGGCGCGCGAATATCTGCTCCCTGGCCAGTCGGCGTCGGTGGCTGGGGCTGCCCCGGCCGCTGTTGCCGAAGGGGAAGCCTCAACATCACTGTTCTCCCCGGGGGCAGAACCCGGCACGGGCGCACCTGAGAGCGCTCCCAAAGAGGTGGCCAGTTTGAGTGACGATGTGACTGTGAACGCGGCGCCGGGTGCCGCGATAGTGGCCTCGCGCAATGGCAACGGGCACGGGCCGACCAACGGCGCGAACCAGCCTCGCACCTACCCGCATGTTGCGCCTGCGAGGCCGCCGACGGCCGGCCGGGAAGCAGGGGCCGCGGGTGCGCCGCCAGCGGCCAGCGCGGTCGTGGTCAGGCTGCAAGAAAGCGGAGTGGCAGCCGAGGACCGTTACAAGCTGGAGGACCTGGTCCGGGTGCTCCTCGAGTACCGGGGCGGGTCCGCGGTCGTCCTCGAAGTGTTGACCAAAGGCCGGGTGGTGAAGATGGACATGCCATTCGTCGAGGTAAACGCCTGCCCGGAGCTGCACGCCCGGCTTGTCGACCTGCTGGGATCCGAGAATGTGGCTGGCGCGGCGCGCACCGGGTAGCTGACGGCCGCGTTCTGAGAATCGTCCGGCACGGTCCGCCGATCCCCTTGACCCTGAATCAAGTTCAGGGGAAGGGCCCAGTGAGAGTAGCCCTGATACTCTCCCGGAAAGCGAGGCGCAGCAGTGCCCCTCGCCGTCGCCCTCTCACGCCGGGAGAGGGGATGGGCCTGGACCGGGAGCAAGTCCATTGAAGTGGGTGGTGTTCGCCACGGCGCCAGACCAGATCGCCGCCGAGATGTGGCAGGACATCCTGCGTCAGGCGGGCTTCCACTGCGAACTGCGGCCAGGCGACACTTCGGGCTATCTCGGATTGATGCCCTACCCGGTCCGTCTGGTCGCGCCCGAAGTCGAGGCGGCCGGGGCCAAAGCTGAGTTGGAGCGCTTCCTGTCCCAGAGCCAGGACGGTGAAGAGCCGGACTAGCCTCAACTGGCGTCACGGCCCGGCGGCCTGTGCAAGCTGCGCGCCGCACATTCGACATGCGCGCTGGCGCAGCCGCAAGGGCGTCTGGACGCACAGGGGCAACTTAGCGGGCTGCGACACTTTCCGCGGACACGTGCACTTTGGCCAACGGTGCCGCCCAGCGGGACTCCATGTCGAGCAGGCGTTGCTTTAGCGGCAGGCCCGTCGAGCCGCCGAAGCCGTGCAGGCCGCCGTCTGAGCCGACGACCCTGTGGCATGGGACAAGCAGCGGCACAGGGTTTCGCGCCATGGCCTGCCCTGCCCCGCGCGCTGCTCCGGGCCGGCCCGCCGCCGCTGCCAGCCAGGCGTAGGTGCGCGTCTGGCCCGCCGGTATCGACTGGCAGGCGTCCCAGGCACGGCGGAAGAACTCCGGCCTGCCGTGCATGTCCAGTGGCAGCGCGGTCAAGTCGACCGGCTGTCCCGAGCAATAGCTGACAACACTGGCCGCAATGCCTGTCACCGCGACAGGGTCGTGTACCGCCCCTTCGAGGGCCGACGCGACGGCGTCCATGGCCAGCGCAGCCGACGGCTCTGGCAGGCTAGTCTGCCTGACTCCAGCGCCGGATGCCACTACTGCCACCCAGCCCAGCGGGGTGCTGAAGACGTCATAGCTGGTGCGGCCTGGCGCGTCAGCCAATGTGGGACTGTCAGTCATCTGGCATGGCTCCTGATGAACCCTACTGTGGGCGGTGAGTTAGCGCTAACACTCACGTCCGCCCTTCGACAAGCTCGGGGCGAACGGCTGCCTGCGCCGGGCGTTGCTAGTCACTGGCTGAACCGGTGGGCGCAATGTAGCACCGCCGGAGCTGACCCGATGCCGCTATGTCATAAGCCGCGCGTCGTAACAGTCCATGCCCCGGTCGACACGCCCGACAGGGCTCCGCCCAGCGCGAACGCCGTCGCACTCCGTGGCACGGCATGGCCCCGCGCTTGCTATCGGGCCGGCCGCCGTCTGGCCCGCACCGCCAGCTTGCCCAGGCGGTAGCTCACGATGCTGCGCAGCACCTGTCCCCACGCCTTGCTGAGGGCGGCTGCTTCCGCTTTATCGGGCGGACGGTGCGCGTAGACGAGCTTCGAATAGTGGCGGGCGATGGACTGGGCTGGCTCCCTGGCACGGGCCACGGTCGCGCCAACCGCCGAGGCGTATTCACCGGGGGTCTGACTCGGCGACTTGGGCAGTCCGAGCACCCAGCCGGCGCGCACCATCTGCGTGTACGGGCGAGTGGCGGGGTCGAGCCCGCGGTGTACGCCCCACCATGCGCCGTAGGACACCACGATGAGCGCCCCGAAGGCCGCCAGAGCGTAGTAGACCTGCACCGGGACCGTGAATGGCGTGCCCGTTGCAACAGTCACCTGCAAGCTGGCTGCGACCTCGCGGGCTGCCCTTTCGGCTTCCAGGATGTCCTGCTGAAGGAGCAGGTCCTCTTCGAATGAAAGCCCACCGATCAGGCGAGTGAGGTCTATTTCCGGCGTGGTTGGCACCGCTTCGTCGCGCGGCACGACCCGGCGGCCAGGAGTGACCTCAATATCGATCCAGCCGTAGCCCGGGAAGAACACCTGCGACCAGCCGTGGCGGTCTTTGTCCCGGATGATGAAGCTGCCCTCTGCCGGGACGTAAGTCCCCTGGGCCCAGCCTGCCACCATACGGGACGGCACGCCGGCTGCCCGCAGCAGCACGGTGGCGGCCGAGCCGTAGTACTGGCTGTAGCCTTTGATCGCGCCGCGGTTGCAGTCAGGCAGCGTGCTCGGACAGGGCTCGACCCGCGAGTCAAAGAGGAAATAGTCGACCCCGTCTTTGCTGGGCCTGGGACCGGCGATCTCCTGGCTGTAGACCTGGGACCTCAGGAACGCTGCTACCGCGAGGGATTTTTCAAACGGCGTTACCGCCCCGGCCCGGGTCACTATCTCCTGCGCCAGTGCGCGCACGCGGGCCGGGAGCGTGGGCGGAAGCTGGAGGTAACGGTCCGTCACCCAGCCCGGGTACGCGGTGCCAGACGTGGCCAGGTCCTCGTCATTGGCCAACGACACGAACGTCGTCACCGTGTAGATGTCCTGCGCCAGGACCTCTTCGGTGAGCTTGACGCTAACCTGCTCGAACGGGGCCTCTCTTTCGAGCACCACCGAAACGGGAGCGCCGGTGTCAGGGTTGACCAGCACGATGGGCTGGATGTCCTCTGGCGAGGACCTCGCCAGCAGCCGTTCGAGCCGCTGCACAAGCGCAGGCATGTCCCTGGGGTCGGTGGCGGCGGCGCGGTCCGTGTAGGCCAGGCGGATATCGGCCGCCAGCTGCCGCAAGTCGGGGGGCAGCTCCGGGGCCGGGGCGTTCGAGGTCAGCTGGACCACGTAGCGGGGCCGGTCCAACACCTCGACGGTCGTCTCGCGGTCGACCGCGGCTACTCCGCCCACGGGCAGCACCGTAGTCGTCGAGAACAGCGGCTGGATCCGCTGCTCGATGCGCTCCCGGCTGCGTTCCGCGGGCAGCAGCCCGGATGGCGCGAGCGGCGGCACGGTGCTGGCGGTGCGCGGGCCGGCCTGCCAGCCCTGGGAGCTGTACGACTGATACACGCGCGCCGGGTAGAGCGTTGGGTAGCGGGACGTGACCCACATGAGGGGGTCCTCGGTCAGGCTGATAGCGCCCTGAAACGCCAGCACTTCCCCTGGCGGGGTGAGCGGCGCCCTCTTGTCGCGGCCGCGGACACCAGCCAGGAGGCGGGTCGCCGGCTCACGCAAGTTGTCGATCGGGCGGCGTAGCTCTTTCCACTGTGCGTTGAGAGACTTCGATTTGACCTCGGCGAGGGGCAGGGCCGCCGCGATGCCTACGACAACCGCGCCCAGGACCACGCCGTCGCGCACCGCTAGCCAGCGCAAATTGACCGGGAAGGGGATGTGCAGCCCTTTCCAGCGTTCCATCCGGCGGACGGTCTGCAAGTGCGCGAACAGGGCCACGGCGGCCAGGATGAACACGAAAAACGTCTGCTCGTGCCTGCCCTGCCGGTAGCTGAGGTCTGTCAGCAGGCCGACTCCGAGGCCGATGGCCGGCAGCCAGGGCGTGCGGAACCGGAACGTGACCCATGACACGATGTATGTGACCACCCACGAGATGGCCATCATCATGAGCGCGAAGGGGACGGAGTCTGTGCTGATGCCGGATTTCCTGGCGACGTCCACCCAGTCCAGCATGCGGTCCCAGGCGTCCCGGGCGCGCAGGGCGACGTTGGCTCCGTCGGCTGGTATGGAGCCCTGCCACATGATTACGGCAAAGCCCAGGGCCAGGGCCAGCGGCTGGGCGTAGTACCACTTGACCCGCGTCCGGGCGGCCCACATGCCGGCCGCGCCTGCGATCAGGACCATCGGCGCCAGCGATGGCAGGTCTCCCCACCGGGACAGTTGCACAGCCCAGGCCACCGAAACCAGCATCACCGCCAGCAGGGCCGCGGTGACCCAGTCTTCCACCGCAACGCTGCGCGCCCATGTCAGGGGCGCAGTCGCGTAGCGCCGGAGCCGGGCCGGCTCAGCAGCCTTCCGGGGGGCGAGCGGGATCTGTCTTGTGACATCGGAAACCGTGCTCATGGGGCGGCGGCCGCCACACCGGCGCGCGCGGTCCGGGCGCTGCGTGCCGCAAGGTCGGGCCGCAGGGTGCGGACGGAGCCGCCTACGGGCGCGGCGAGCGCGTCGGCGATCGAGTCCCCTTTGCGCACACGGTAGGTGGTCACGCCACCGCCGACCAGCGAGGAGATCGCCTCTTCGTTCGACTGGCCTCCGAACGAGGCGCTGTCCAGCATCACCGCGGTCACTCGCACGCCGCGGCGCTGGAGCCCGCCGACGGCCCTGGTCCACTCGCCGTCAGTCGCGCCGCTGATGAGCACCAGCGAAGAGCTCTGGCTGAACTCCCGCTCAAGCTCCGCGAGGATGTCCAGCAACGGGGTGTCCCCCGCTGGCCGGCTGGCCGCTATGTGGCGCATGATGGCCTCGCGGTGGTGGAGCGAGCGGTCCGGCAGCGCCACGAGGGACCTGCTGCCGTGGGCGGCATAGCCAACGGGCAACAGGTTGCGGGCGTAGCGGTCAATGACTGAGGCTGCGATGGTGGCGGCGTACTCGTCCACCGATTCGGGCGCCACTCCCGCCTGCGACTTCGCGTGCTGGTCAAACACGACCCAGACGTGGCTGGCCGCGCCGCGGTCGAACTGCTTGACCATCAGGTGGCCGGCGCGTGCGGTCGAAGGCCAGTGGATGCGGCTGACGGCGTCTCCGGCCGCGTAGTCGCGGACGGTCGAGACATCGGTGCTGAGCACGTTGGCGCGCAGCTGTCGGGAGTTGTCGCCCACCTGGTGGACGGCGGGCGCTGCGAAGTCTGGCACGGGCACGACGCGCGGGTAGACCAGGACCTTCTCGGCGCCGGCGAACTCTATCTCCCGCGGGAAGAGCGCAAAAGGGTCCGAGGCGCGCACGACCAGCGGGCCGATGGTGAACTCGCCGCGTTGGGCGAGAACCCCGGAGGCCTGTGTCTTCGCGAACGACACCATCATCCCCAGAGAGGTGACGTTTCGGATGGAGAGCCCGGGGATGTCTGTCTTGTCTTCTACTTCCACCCAAGCCTTGGGGGCGCGGCCAGAGTTGTAAACGGTGATCTCTTCGTGGATGCGGTCTCCGACCGAGAACGGTCCGCGTTCCCGGGTCACAGTGGCGCTGATCTGCGCCGCGCCGAGCTTGGACCAGACGTAGGAGATGATGACGACCAGGCCGAGCACGTAGTTGAGTTTGACCAGGAGGTCGAACCCCGTGGCGGCCCCGAAAACGAACGCCACAACCATGAGCGCCACCACCGCGTAGAGCACGGGGTGGCGTCGTAGCGCACGTACCGCGCGACGGCCCGGAGCGGCGCGCTGCGACGCGGACACCGCGAGGGAGCCCCTGTCGGTGTATGTGCTGACGCTGTGCATAGGGTTCAGGTGGCAGGAGCAGACTGGCCGGCCCAGTTGGTGGTGATGGCGTTGGACTGTGCGCGGGGCGCCTGCCTGCTGGTCATCACGCCGGCCGCCGGCCGCCGCTGCCGCCTGGGACTGGCACTTCCGCCAGCACCTCGTCCACG
>CAYWBD010000040.1:0-5917 GCA_964456315.1 uncultured Thermoflexus sp. | reverse complement strand
GCGGCGGCGGCAACTTCGGCGTCGTCACGGGGTTTGAGTACCGGCTGCACCCGGTGTCCACCGCCCTGGCTGGGATGCTGCTCCACCCCATCTCAAAAGCGCGCGAGGCGCTGCGGTTCTACCGTGACTTCCTCGCAGACTGCCCGGACGAGCTGAGCGTGCACGCAGGAATGCTGTCGCTGCCCGACGGCACGCCGGTGGTCGCGTTTATCGTCGGCTACTTCGGCGACCAGGCCCGTGGCGAGAAGCTCATTGCGCCGCTGAGGAAGTTCGGTCCGCCGATCGCTGACACGATCGCCGTGGTCCCGTACGTGGCGCTCCAGAGGGCGCTGGAGGCCGGCCTGCCGCCGGGGATCGGGCGCTACTGGAAGTCCGGGTACACGAAGTCTCTCAGCGATGGCTTCCTGGACACGCTGTTGGCCTCCACGTTGCCGCTGCCGAACCCGATGTCGATCGTCCTGCTGTTCCACTTCCACGGAGTGGCGGCGCGCGTGAAACCTGACGCCACGGCCTACAGCCACCGGACGCCGCTGTGGGACTGGGACATCATCAGCCAGTGGACCGACCCCGCGGACGCCCAGAAGCTGACCAAGTGGGTACGGGACGCCTTCAACAAGGTGGCTCCGCACGGCGCCGCTGACGTGTACATGAACCACCTTGCAGCGGACGACGGCGACCGCGTGAAGGCGGCGTATGGGTCGAACTACGACCGGCTGGCGCAGGTCAAGGCGAAGTACGACCCCCACAACCTGTTCCGGGTGAACCACAACATCAAGCCGGCTACGGGCAAGTAGCGATACCGGCAACGCGACAAGTCAAGGCGAGTGATCACAGGGGCGCATAGAATGCGCCCCTGTAGTTTTCGGGGTCAAGCACAGGAGGGCGGCCGATGCCTGAAAAGAAGAAGGTCCTGGTCACCGGGGCGAGCGGGCTGGTCGGCGGCCTCGTCATCAAGCACCTGGGCGGCAAGTACGAGCTCTCGGCCCTGAACCGTCGCCCCGTCAAGGGCATCCCGTGTGTCCAGGCCGACGTCGCTGACCTCAAGGCCATCCGCCCGGCGTTCAAGGGCGTGCACATCGTGCTGCACCTGTCCGCGGCGACACACGGGTTTATCGAGGACTGGGACGAGCAGATCCGCGTGACCGCGGTCGGCACCGTGAACGTCTACCGCGCCGCGCAGGAGGCGGGAGTCAAGCGCGTGGTGTTTATGTCGACAGGCAGCACGATGTGCGGCTACGAGTGGTATGAGGGGTCGCCGTACGGCGCCCTGGCACGCGGGGAGTACGACCGCGCGGCCGGTCTGGCGGCGAACGCAGCGGGCACCGCGCACGCCGGCGACAGCCGCCCGTGGCAGCTCCTGACGCACCGTGACCCGCCGCGCCCGGACAGCCCGTACGGCGCAGCCAAGGTCTTCGGCGAGGTGGCCGGCCGCTGGTTTGCGGACAAGCACGGCCTGTCCGTCCTGTGCATAAGGCTTGGCGCGGTGCTGGACACGAACAAGCCGAAGCTGATCCGGCATCTGCCGGGGTGGCTGGACCAGATGGACGCGGTGAAGATGATCGAGGCGTGCATAGACGCGCCGGAATCGCTGAAGTACGACATATTCGACGCCATCTCGGACAACTCGACGCGATGGCGGGATACGTCGCACGCAGAGAAGGTCATCGGGTGGAAGGCGCAGGCGACCTCGGACCAGTTCAGCCCTGATGAGTTCCGGAAGCAGCCAGGTCCGCTCGTGCCGAGGTGGCGGAAGACGGGGATGCCGCGATGATGAGCCGCATTTGGAGGGTCGCAGCAAGACAACTGCCAGGCCGCAAGATCGCACGGTTCGCGCTGGTACTGGCGGCCGTGGCGCTGTTGGCTGTCGCGTCGCAGGCAACCGGCGCTCCGGTCGCACGCGGCGATTCGCCGCATCAGGCCGACGAGGGGCCCCTGGTCGTCAAAGCCGGCGTGTATGTACTGAGCATCGGCCAGTTCAGCACGGCGACCGGGACGTACGTGGTGGACATGTACGTGACGCTGCAGTGCGACCGGCCGTGCACGCCGAACCGCTTCGAGTTCATGAACGGCCGGGCGACGTCGTCGGACCTTGTGGAGGACGAGCCCGACTACAAGTCCTACCGCATCCAGGCGTCGCTGCAGACTGACCCAGACCTGCGGCAGTACCCGTTCGACAAACACAACCTGTTCATCCAGTTCGAGGACAAGTCGAACTCGAAAGAGAGGCTTGTGTACGAGGTGGACCCCGGGCTGAACGGGGTGGACCCGTCCGTGATCATCGCCGGCTGGGTATTCGAGGAGGACGGATGGGAGGCGCGTGTAATAGACCACGTGTACCCGACGTTCGACGCCACGTACTCCCGCTTCCAGTTCGACGTGATCATCGCCCGCGGGACGCTATCGTCGGTGTTCAAAGCCATCTTGCCCGCGGTCTTCATCGTCGTGGGCGGGTTCCTGGCGCTGCTGCTGGGGCCGGACAAGGCGCTGCAGCGGCTGGGCATCAGCACGTCGGCGGTGATCGGCGGCATCATGTTCCACATCAACCTGACATCGCAGCTGCCGCCGCTGGGCTACCTGACGCTGGCCGACAAGTTCATGATCGTGAACTACATCGGGCTGATCGGCGCGCTGGTGGCGACGGTAGTGTTGCTGATGATGACCAGTGCGGCAGGCGGCAAGGATCAGTCTAAGGCCGCGCTGGCCGTGCACCGCGTGACAGCGGTGTCCATCCCGACGGTGTGGGTGGCCGGGCAGATATTCATCTTCGCGGTGAGGTAAGCGCGGCCCGTAAGAAGAGCCTGAAACCGCTAATAAGACTGCCCGTTGCAGGATGCAACGGGCAGTCTTGTCAGGACACACTTTATCCGGGGCGACCGGGGCTCTACTTCAGCGGGTACATGCTGAAGTCCATCTGCTGCTGCGTCTTGACGTCCAGCAGCACGGTCTTCCCTTCCTTGTTAAGCTGCTGCGCCCGCTTTAGGGCAGGGCCGATCTCGGACGGCTTGATGACCTTGATGCCGACCGCGCCGAGGCCTTCGGCGACCTTGGCGTAGTCCCCGGTCATGTTGCCGACGTTGTACTTCTCCATGGCCACTGGTAGTGCCTTGTTGTAGCCGCCCATCGTGCCGTTGTTGAGCACGACGGTCGTGATGGGCAGGCCGGCGCGAACAGAGGTCTCAAGGTCCAGGCCGGACATGCCGAACGCGCCGTCGCCCATGAAGTTCAGGCAGAACTTGTTCGGGTTGGCCATCTTCGAGCCGATCATCAGCGGGAGGCCGTAGCCCAGGTGCGTGGTCTTGCCCCAGCCAATGTATGAGCCCGGCACAGAAGCCGTGTAGAACGGCATGATCTCGTCGCGCGGGTGGCCGGCGTCGTGCGTGACGATGGAGTTCTTGCGGTCCAGGTTCTTGTTGATCTCGTTCACCAGCCGGTAGGGCAGGATGGGCTCCAGGTCTGAGTTCAGTCGCGCCCCCCACTCGGCCATCCACTCCTTCTTGACCTGGGCGACGGACTCCCGGACGGAGGTGTCCTTGCTGCGCCCCTGCGGCCCGATCTGGGCCTTCGCCTCGTCGATCATCGCCCGCAGGGTCGCCTTGGCGTCACCCAGCAGGCCGATCTGCACCTTGTAGTCCTTGTTCACGTCATCCGGGTTGTTGGTGTTGTGGATGATGAACTTGCCGTCCGGCACCTGCAGGCCGTAGTTGGTGATGGTCAATGACGCGCCGACGGCGAACAGGACGTCGGACTCCTTCAGCCACACCCAGACCGGCTTTGGCGCGGTGCGGTTGCCGGCGCCCAGGCAGAGCGGGTGCTCCTCGTCCATGGCGCTCTTGCCTTCCATGGTGGTCATCACGGGTATCTGCGTCAGCTCAGCGAACTCGCGCAGTTCGTTCATTGCGTCGGCGTAAAGGACGCCCTGGCCTGCCCAGATGGCCGGGCGCTTGGCCTTCAGGAGCGCCGTGACGGCGTCCTTGACTGCGCCTGCAGATGGCTGGGAGACCATGCGCGTGGGCGAGTGGTAGCTCGCCAGGTTAGGGACTTCGCCCACCATCACGTCTCTAGGCATTTCCAGCACGACTGGGCCCGGCCGGCCGTTCTTGAGCGCGTGGAAGGCCCGGCGTGCGAAGGGCACGAGGTCGCCGGGGGCGGTGATCGCCTCAGCAAACTTCGAAATGTGGCCGTAGTTCGCCGTCACACTGAACGTGGGCTTCACGGTGGCCTTGTAGCGTTCAGCGCCGTCCGGGAAGTAGATGATCGGGACACAGTCGGCCCAGGCCTGCGCGATCGCGCCCATGGAATTTTCAACGCCCGGCCCGCCCTGCGAGCAGAACGCGCCGTACTTCTGGTTGCGCATCTGGCGTGAGTATCCGTCAGCCGCCATGATGCCCCCGCGCTCGTGACGGAAGAGGATGGGGCGGATGCCCTCCTTGGCGGTTGCCTCGATGAGGGGGTTGGACGGGTAGCAGGCCATCCACTCGATGCCTTCCATCTTCATGATCTTGGCGATGGCTTCGTAGCCGTTCATGGGGGCGCTCCTTGGTAGCTGTCGCTGGGTAAAACCGGTGCGTCACACCGTGGACGCAGCCCGGTGTGAATGCTGCTGGGCGACGATCGGGCGGTTCAGCGCAACATCCGGCGCTGGCGCGTCGTCTTCTATCGAAGCTGACACAGTGTAGGGAAACCTGCATGGGGCCGCAACGCGGCATGAGCGGGACCCACCTGGGCGCAGCAGGCAACGCCGTCCCCGCACCGGCATGACCGGAGCCCGGGCGCGCGGCAGTGTGCATTCTGCGCCGGGTGTTACGATTCGCTCCCTTTCGGTGCGCTGGATGGAGGTCATGTTGAAAGAGAACGTAACGGTCCGTCCGCTCACGGCCGGAGACGCTGCCGCGGTGCGCCGCCTCGACCGGCTGATACTGGGCCGCGACCGCTCCAGCAGCTGGGACGCGCACGTGGAGCGCTTCCTCGACATCGCGGGCGTGTCGACGCTGCCCGAGTCGCCGTTCGGCTCGCACTTAGCGGAGTGGCAGGGAGAAGTGGTCGGCTTCGTCCTTTCGGAACTCCAGTCCGGCGAGTATGGCCTGCCCCAGGGCGCCTGGATCATTGCCGTCGGCGTGCACCCTGAGATGAGGCGGGCAGGGGTCGGCAAAGCGCTTGTTGAGGCGCTCGTCGCCCAGTGCAAGGCGCAGGGCGTCGACGAGATCTACGCCGTCGTGCGCCCGGGTGACGACCGCATCGCCGAGTTCCTGAGGTCCTGCGGCATGCAGCAGAGCCGCGTCAGCGTGTTCGGGCGCCGCGCCTAGCAGGCCGCGCCGCGGAAACCGCGTAAACCTGTCGCGAATCAGCGTAGAGCCGGAGCGTCGCCGCTACCTAGAATCCGGCGAAAAGCAGTCTCCGGTCCTGCGCACGCGTCGTCTCGCGGCCGCGGGTCCAACCCGGCGCCCCCTCGGGCCGGGAGCCTGAGTAGCGTGGCGGCGATCCGCCAGGAGTCCGTGATGGCAGACCAGCACGCTTATGCCGCCGCCGCTGGGAACATCGGCACCGCGGTCATCAAAGTCGTTGGCGTGGGCGGGGGTGGCTGCAACGCCGTTTCCCGCATGTTCAGGGAACGCATCCCCGAGGTTGAGTACATCGCCGTGAACACCGACCAGCAAGCGCTGGAGCGCGTGTCGCTGCCGGTGCGTGTGCGCGTCGGGGACGCCACGGCGCGCGGCCTGGGCGTCGGTGGCGACCCGGCGAAGGGCCGGAGCTGCGCCGAAGAAAGCCGCGAGGCCCTGCGCTCCGTGTTGCAGGGGGCCGACCTGGTGTTCATCGCCGCCGGGATGGGTGGCGGCACCGGGACCGGCGCTGCGCCGATCGTTGCCGAGGTCGCGCAGGAGCTCGGCGCGCTCACCGTGGGCGTCGTGACCAAGCCCTT
>CAYWBD010000039.1:0-3114 GCA_964456315.1 uncultured Thermoflexus sp. | reverse complement strand
GGTCCCTCGACGCGGTCAGGGCGGCGCGGTCTTTGACCAGCTTCAACCTGGGGCCGTCCAGATAGACGTCCATCACCGGGATGCTGAGCTGCGCCGCGGCGTCCCGACCTGCGTGGGGACCGGGCGGAAGCACGACAAGCTGGGCCTGCGCGTCCTCCATGAAGAACTTGAACTCGTCGACGGTGTATGCCGAGTTCAGCGGGGCGGCGACCGCCCCCGCCCGTGCGGTGGCCAGGAACATGGTCAGGAACTCAAGGCCGTTGGGCAGGACGATGCTCACCGCCCGCTGCCGCCTGAGGCCCGCGCCTGCCAGCAGCCCGGCGACACGCTCTACCTCGTCGGTAAGGTCTGGGTACGAGACCGTCGGCCCGTCAGGGATGACCACGGCTTTGCTGGCCGGGCTGGACGGTTGTAGGACAGATGACAGGGTGGACAAGATCGTGGTCCCTCCGCGGGGTGCGCCCGGCGTGCGGGCCGAGGTTAGCCTGGCTCCGGATTCTACCCCCAGCTCCAGCGCGTCCAGCCGGTCAGCGGTGCGCCGGGCGCCGCGACGGCCGCGCCAGTGCCTGCGACGCCGCGCGCTGCGAGCTGCGTCGCGTTGACGCAGCAGGTCTGCGGCTCGACGCAGAGCGCCGTGCCGTCCTTCGGCGTGTACACCATGAGGTGCGACACGGTGTCTGAGCTCACGATGTTCAGCTTGATCTCGGGCCATGACAGCGTAGCCCGGTGCCCGGGCGCAAGCCGGAAGCAGCCATCGATGGAGCCCGCAGCCAGACGTGCGCCTTTTTCGAGCTGGCTGATGATCGGTGGCCTGACGGTCTCCCCCGTTGGCGTGACTGTGGGGTCGAGCACCCACATCGCCTCAGCCAAGGCCCGTAGAGACGCCTGTTTGTCCTCTGCAGCCGGTGGTACTGAGCTTGCCTGCCCTGAGCTTGCCGAATGGGTCGAAGGACCTGGCCCTGAACTTGCCGATGGGGCAGGGCCCAACGACCGCCTGAACCACGGGTGCCAGCCAAAGCCCGCCGGGAATGGCTTTTCTCCAGGCGCGGCCTCGACGACAAGCGTCTGCTCCAGCGCCGGTCCGTTTAGCGCGGTCCTCGATATCACGGCGCCGCGGTACGGCCACGGCGGCTGCAGTTCGGCGCGCAGCATCACTGCCGTCGAGGACTTCTCGACGACCTGCCACTCCCGCTCACGCAGCAAGCCATGTATGGCATGCACACCGGAGTTCACGGGGAGCACGTGCTCACCATCAGGGGCGATCAGCCTCCCGTCACGGATCCTGTTTGGCCAGGGCGCCATGATGAACGACCCGGTGCCCTGGGGCAGCTTCGCCGGGTCAAGCTCGGCGTCACCGCCGTGTAGCAGTTCCTGCGCGGCCCGGCCGGCCTTGACTCTGAGCGACCGCAAGGCCGCGCCCGCGCCGGGCGAGACCACCGCCCGGCCGTAGTCGTTTTCGATCACGACGTTTTCCATGTCGCCTCCCGCTCGCCCCAACGTTGTCGTCATTCCCGCGGAAGCGGGAATCCAGGGGCCCCGCCTCGGCCCTCACACTATCCGTGTCCCGACGTCTTCCCCGGCCACACAGCGCAGCAACGCGCCGCCGGACCGGCCATCGATGATGTGACCGGAGGCAACGGCGTCCAGCGCATCGGCGCAGGCCTCGATCTTCGGTACCATCCCGCCGCCTGCAACGCCCGCATCGATCAGCTCCCGCGCCTGCCGGCGGGACATGCGCGGGATGAGGCGGCGGTTCAGGTCAAGCACGCCTTCGACGTCGGTCTGGAACACCAGCTGCTTCGCCCGCAACGCTTTCGCCAAGTGTCCGGCGGACGTGTCAGCGTTGATGTTCAGTATGCGCGCTTCTCCGGCGTGGGCCGGGTCGGCGTGAATTGCGGTCGGCGCGACAACCGGGATGGCGCCGAGGGCAAGTATCGCCAGCGCGGGCGCGGGGTCGACCGCGACAATCCTGCCCACCAGGCCCAGGTCGGCGTCAAGGACCTCGGCTTTCAGCATGGACCCTGACACGCCCGATATGCCAATGGCCTGCCCGCCGCAGGCGATGATCTCGGCCACAAGCTCTGAGTTGACCAGCCCGGCCAGCACTGCGACGGCCACGTCCAGCGTGGCGCGGTCCGTCTTCCTCAGCCCGCGCACAAACTCCGGCTGGATGCCCTGCTTGCGGGTCCACTCGGAGATGACCTTTCCGCCGCCGTGGACGACCACGAGCTTAAAACCGCGCCGCCAGAGCTCGACGATGTCGGGGGCCGTGGAGTCGCCCTCTCCCAGCGTGCTGCCGCCAACCTTGACCACGATGATGTCGCCGGGCCGAGCAATCATGAATCGGCCCTCGTCGGGACTGGCGAGCAGAGATGCGTCGGGCCGGTGGCAGTCGGGGCGTGACTCATCGGCAAGCGGAAGTGCGGGACATCACGGTGCGAGGCGGCGGCGGTGCCGCTATGTCGTGTAGGCCGAGTTTTCGACCACGTAGCCCTCGGTGAGGTCGGAGCCCCACGCCACGCCGGCGCCGCTGCCCATGTTGAGCGCGATACGAAGGCGCACCTCAGGCTCTCCCAGGGCTGCGACCACCGACCCCACGTTGTACGGGATCGCCACGCCTGCTTCGACCATCTGGATGCCGTTGACGAACACCTGGACCTTGGACTCCTGGACTGGCAGGCCGGTCTTGCCGACTGCCATCAGGAACCGCCCCCAGTTGGGGTCTCGCCCGTATACCGCGGTCTTCACGAGCAGCGACGATACGACCGAGCGCGACATGACGCGGGCGTCGGCGTCGGAGTTCGCGCCGTCTACGGTGCACTCGATTAGGTGCTTCGCGCCCTCGCCGTCCCGTGCGATCTCCTTGGCGAGGTGCTCGCAGACCTGGCGCACGGCCTCGGCAAACGTCCGAGACGCGGCGTCCCCGCCTTTGATGGCCGCGTTGCCGGCCACGCCGTTGGCGAGCAGCAGCACGGTGTCGTTCGTGCTCATGTCAGAGTCAACGTCGATCTGGTTAAAGGTCACCACGACAGCATCGGACAGCGACTTGCGCAAGAACGCCTGGTCGACTGCGGCGTCGGTGGTCATGAAGGCCAGCATGGTCGCCATGTTGGG
>CAYWBD010000038.1:0-3993 GCA_964456315.1 uncultured Thermoflexus sp. | reverse complement strand
GGCCCGCGTAGAAGAGGGTCAGCGCGGTGCCGAGGATGGCGGCGGACACGGGCGCGCCGTCGATCGTCGCGTCGGGCTCGAACAGGTGCAGGCCACGCTCGCGATGCATGAAGAAGGGCAGCTCGCCCTCGGCGATCCGGTACTCCCGGTTGCGCTCGGTATTGCTGGTGATGGAGCAGGGGCCGGAGATCTCGATGCCTGGCCTCAGCAACTCAGATGGCACCGCCGGCACTGACCAACGAGCGGTCGCTGCGACTCCCGGAGGAGGGGCGCCGGGCGGCTTGCCCTCTTTGAGCGTGCGACGCAGTACCTCGAGCCGGGCGAGCCGAAGCTCGTGCACCCGGCCTGAGAACTGGTCGTGCAGGCCTGCGGCGAACTCAAGGAACGCCGGTGAGAAAACCGCGGACGAGCCCGGGACCGTTGCCACTCTGGTCCGGTTGGCGCCTGTCATCGACTGCCTTGCTCCGATTCCCGTTGCCAGGCAGGTGTGTCCACGTCGCCCGCAACAAGCACCGTGCATGGTATTGGATTGGCGACAGTCGGACAAAGCAGGGTGGGCGCCCGAGCCACGTGGGCACGCCCCGTTCTCGCGCCTGACACGGCGTTGAGACCCGATGGGTGGCGAGGGGGACCCTAAGCCACCTTTTCGTCAGCGGCGACGGTGCGCGGGACCGTGAACGTCACGGTGGTACCGCGGCCGGGCTCGCTCTGCAGGGAGATCTCGCCTCCGTGCAGGTTGATCAGCGTCCTGGCAATGAACAGGCCCATCCCGCCGCCTGGGACCGACTGCGTTGTCTCGTTGCTCGGCCTGAAGAACAGCGAGAACAGGCGCTTCTGGTCCTCGGGCGAAATGCCTGGCCCCGGGTCGCTGACGCTGACGCTGACGTGGTCCTGGACCACCTTGGCGGAGAGCGTGATCTCGGTGCCGACGGGCGAGTATTTATACGCGTTGCCCAGGAGGTTGGTGACGACCTGCGCTATGCGCACCCGGTCAGCCTGGACTGTGAATGGTCCGGCCGGCAGGTTCACTTTGAGGACCTGCCGCTTCTGCTCGATATTCGGGACATACCCTTCTGCGGTCTCGTTCAGCAATTCGATCAGGTCAAACGACGTGACCGCCAGCCTGAAGCGGCCGTTCTCCATGTTCGACACGTTGACCAGGTCTTCAATTAGCACAGCCAGGCGCCGGCCGTTGCGCTCGATGATCTGGAGCTGGTGGAGCTGCTTCTCGCCCAGGTTGGAGTCCTTGTTCCTGTACAAAAGGTTTGCGAAGGCCAGCATGCTCGTGAGCGGCGTCTTCAGCTCGTGCGACACGTTGGTGAGGAACTCCGTCTTGGCCTGGGTAACCCGCTCAAGTTCTCGCGTCTGGGATTCCAGACGCGCCGACCGTTCGCGCTCCTCGCCCAGCCGCAGCACGTTGCGGTGAGCGACGGCGTTCTTGATCGCATGCGTCAGCTGCTGGGCGACCCGCTCGAGCAGCTCCAGGTCCTTGGCAGAGTAGGCGTCTTCGCTCCGGCTCCTGAGGGATAGAGTCCCCAGGGGTTCGTCCTGGGCGGTGCCTATCGGCACCAGCAGCCAGGACTGCAGACCAGTACCTTCCAACTCCCGCCGCATCTTCGAGTCAGAAACGCGGGCGCCGATTACGGTGTCGGGGCCGGTCCCGGCCGTTCCGGGAATGACCGAGCCCACGCCAGAGCCCGGGATTTCAATGCCGCGCACATACGACAGGCGCAGGCCCTCTGAGTCCTTCAGAGCGATGCTGAAGCGGTCGTAGGGGATTAGCTGCCCGACCTCGTTGGCCACGCTGTCAAATGCACGCTCAAGTTCAAGGTCGCTGCCGGCGGCGACGGCAATGGCGGCAAGAGACTTGCTGACCTCAGCCTCGTACCGCAGCTGCGAGTTCAGGCGGCTCGTCGCCAGACCGCCCGCAATCTGCGCCGCGATCTGCTCGGCCAGGCCGGTTTCCCGGGGCCCGTACGCCTTGGTCCGCCGCGCCTTGATGTGTAGGACGCCGGCCACCCTGTCCTGCCAGATCAGAGGCACAAGGAGGACAGAACGCAGGCCGGCCTTGAACACCGGGTCATTGGGCCAACGCTTGCCCGAGAACGCCTTCATGGCCGCCTCGTCGAGCACCACTGGCTTGCGTGTGGCGATGACCTGCTCAATCGCGCTCCCGGCGACCTCGCTGCGGCTACCTGCCAGGAGCTCTTTGACCTCCGTGCCCGCGACCAGAGCGTTCGTGACGTAGCCGCTGTTCTCCTCAACTACTGAGACAGCGATCCGGTCTGCGGTGATGAGCGCGCCGATGTTGTCCGCCAGGCGCGGGAACACGTCAGAAGGGTTCAGGCTGGAGCTGATGAGCTTGCCAATGTTGGCGAGGCCCTCGTTTTCCCGGCGCGCCTTCTCCGCCTTTTCCCGCTCCTGCTTGACCTTGGCTGCCAGGCCCAGGGTCACCGCCGCGGTCAGCCCGATGAACACCACACGTATGGGCAGTTGCTCGACCGCGTAGTGCCCCGCAGGGTAGTAGGTCAGCCAGATCCAGCTTGCCCAGCCTATGAGGCCGGCGGCGAACATCGCCCCAAGTTTCCAGCCAAGACGGATGCCGCTCGAGGCGACGATCGGGAAGAACGTGAGGTAGAGGTCGTTAGGCGCGGTGCCTTCCGATGCGTTTCGGTTGAGCAGCCACCAGCCGCCCGCGATCGCCAGAGTGTCCAGGATGAACCCGAAGAGGAACACTGGGCCCAGCATGCCCCGCTTGAGCATGACCGCCAGCACCACGGTGTACACGATGACGACCGCAAGCAGCGCCATGAACGGGGCGAATGACGGGGTGCCCCGGATGCCGAACACCGCCGCTATGACGCAGGCGACGACGACCGCGACGCGCGCCGCCTCGCCGACGAACTCGGACTCGAGCGTCGCGTTGTCAGCGGATGCCTTTAGGAGGTTGCGGAAGAGCGACACCGTCTGCGGTACTCAGCCTCTGACGCCGGGTTGCCAGGCAGCCCTCTACGGCCTGCCGGCCACGGCGCGCCAAATGCGCGAAACGCCTCAACCCGCCAACGAGCCGTCTGGCTCAGGGCTGGGCGTCGCACTCGTCCAAGTCTGGGCCAATCACGGCGGGCAATCATGCGGGGCGCCACCCACCCGGCGAGGGTACTTACCCGTGCGGCTCATCTTTGAGCCCTACGGCTCACGTGAGTGTGTGTGCAGGCCCCGAGGTTGCCCGGGCGTTCATCTCCGGGGGGGGACATTCAGGCAGGTGGCGGTCGATCAGCGGCCGAGTATGGAAACTGGCGGGCGTAACTCTTCGTCAGGCTCGCCGATTTGGGACACTGGCGCGTACCGTCAGCACCCACCGCAGACGGGACGGGTCAGCCGAAACACCTGACCTGTGCGCTCGTTGACGTCCTGACAGCCGCCGGGCGCTGGCCTTAACGCCGGTATACTCGGCGCCGGCCGCGCCGCTGAGCCGCGCTTTGGACGGGAGGTCGGACTATCCTTGGTCACCGCAACTCGCGCAGTCAACCAATCGGTATCGCCACTGCGTGACATCCTCGCCTGCCACCCGGAGCGGCAGTGGGCCGAGACGCTGACCGTCGACGGACGCAACCGCGCAGCCCTGATCTGCGCGCCCGAGGGGACGCCGTCAGACCCCCACCTGCACCCGGACTACAACGAGTGGTGGGTCATCCTCGGAAGCGAAACGACGTACCAGATCGGCGAGTACGAGCCGTTCGTGGCACGGCAGGGCGACATCGTCATCGCCCCAGTCGGCCACCGGCACGACATCAAGCCCAGCAAAGGCCAACAGTGCCTGCGGCTCGTGGTCGGCCCGCCATGGAGCAACCACGACCTGAAGGGCGCAGCGCCTTCGCGCCTGGTGCCGCTCCACGCCGGCCTGAAGCCGCCAAACCTGATCCACACACCGTTTCAGTGGATGTTCGAGCGCCACGGCACAGCGAAATCGTGGTCAGAACAGGTGGTCCTGGA
>CAYWBD010000037.1:0-4539 GCA_964456315.1 uncultured Thermoflexus sp. | reverse complement strand
TGACGCTTGCGATCGCGCTCGGCATAGGCGGCCTGGCATGCGTGTACCTGGCTGTGGCGGCTGGTATGTCCGAGGGTCGCGCCGGGCTGGACATGGCCTGGGCGGCGAGGGTCGTAGGCGGCGACTTTGAGGCGAAGCAATGGTTCGCGGCCATCGTCTCGCTGGTGGGCTCCGTCCTGATCTGGCGGAGGGCGATCGGCCTGGTGTCTGACCGCTACGTCGAGGAGCGGCTGCAACGGACGTTCAAGCTGGGCATCGCGGTGCTTGCGATCGCCGTGCTGGCCGAGCAGGTCAGCGACCGTGACCTGAGCGCCACGGCCCTGTTGGTGCCGTTCTTCGGGGTCAGCCTGGCCGGCCTGGCGGTGGCGCGACTGCCGGAGCAGGGCGTCGGGCAACGGACCGCGTCCTGGGCGCGGGTAATCGCGATCACGGTGATGGGGGTGATCGGCGCCGGCCTGCTCATGGGCCTGGCCGGTGGCGCATACGGCGCCGGCGGCGTGCGACTGCTCTATCAGGGCTGGGGCTTGTTGGTGGACGCGCTGCTCTGGCTGATCCGGTATCCGTTGCAGCTGCTGGTGAACGGGATGCTGGCGTTCTGGACGTGGGTCCGCAGTCTGATGAACCCGACAGGCGAGCCGGGGCGGCTGGACCCCATCGGGGTGCCGCAAGGGCCCGCAACGGAACCATCCTCCGCGCCAGGGGTCGGGGCGTCCATCGCCGAGCAGGTCGTAGACGTGCTGCAGTACCCCCTGCTGGCGCTGTTGTTGATCGGGCTGTTCATCTACCTGGCGCTGATGTTCAGGCGCCTTTGGGGGCGGGGCCGGAAGGAGGTCCAGGAAGACCGTGAGGCCATCGACGCTGAGGCTGACGGCGAGGGGGGACTGGCACGGCTGTTGAAGGGGCTGTTGCCGGCCTGGCTTCGCAAGTCGCATGACCCGGGTCTCTCCTGGCGGTATCCAGACGGTGAGCCGGGTGTCAGCGAGGTATTCAGGCTCTATTTCGACTATCTGTCCGAGGGAGTGCGACGGGGATTGCAGTTCGACCCCGCGCAGACCCCTGCTGAGCGTGTGCCGGACCTTGCGCTGCTGCTGCCGGAGGCGCCGGTCGGCCGCGTGACAGACCGGTTCAATGCCGCCTGCTATGGCCGTGAGCCGACGGACGCAGCGACCCTGTTACAGCTCCGCGCCGGACTGGCGCCTCCGGGAGCAGCGGGCGCAAAGCGTTCCACAACGGGGGCGGCGGAGGCCGGGACGGAATAGCGGGCGCCGGACGATACCGCCCGTGGCCTTGGCTGCTAGTCGAACCCGCTGATCTGCGAACGACAGCCCTTCGACACTCCCTGCGCGAACGGGCCGGTAGACGCCGGGCAAGCGCGGTCAGGCGCCCTTTGGCTCCGGCTCTGGCAGGCGGATCACCCGGAGCAGATTGGTGTTGCCGGCAATGCCGATGGGCACGCCCACGACAGCGACCGCAAGCTCACCGTGTTTCCCGTAGCCAGTCTGCAGTGCGGCCACGGAGCCTTGGAAGAACATCTCTCGCAAAGAGTCGATCCTTGGCGCCATGATCGGCAGCACACCCCACCTCAGTGAGAGCCGTGCTCCTGCGGCAGGCTGACGTGTCAGGGCGAGCACGGGCACCGGCGGCCGGAAGCTGGCCACCCTGGACGCGGTGCTGCCGGACTCAGTAAACGCCAGGATGACCGTGGCTCCAAGCGTCTCCGCGGTCCGGCAGGCGCTATACGCGATGGCCTCGTCAACCGCGACCGGGCCGCGGCTCCCCAGTCCGTCGAAGCGGCGGTCCTGCATGGCGCGGTAGTCCAGGGCGGTCTCCGCCTGGCGCGCAATGCGCCCCATGTACTCAACGGCGCGGACAGGGTAGTCGCCTATGGAGGTCTCCGCCGAGAGCATGATCGCGTCGGTCCCGTCGAGGACTGCGTTGTGTACGTCAGTCGCCTCTGCCCGTGTGGGGTTCGGGGCGTGGATCATGGACTCGAGCATCTGCGTGGCGGTAATCACGACTTTGCCGGCGTCATTTGCCGCCCGGATGATCTCTTTCTGCACCCGCGGCACAACTTCGAGGGGCATCTCCACCCCGAGGTCCCCGCGGGCCACCATCACGCCGTCAGAGGCTGCCAGGATCTCCTTGAGGTTCGTCACCGCCTCGCCGATTTCGATCTTGGCGATTAGCTGGGGCGAACGCCCGGAATCACCAAATGTGCTGCGTACCCGTTGGAGGTCCGCGGCAGTCCGGATGTAGGAGAGCCCCACAAACTCGACCTCGTTTTGCCTCACGAACTCCAGCGCCTTGACTGTGTCAGCGGTGAAGTAGTCGAGGGTCGACGTGTGGCCGGGGGCTGCGACGCCCTTGCGCGGCTTGAGCTGGCCCGCGCCTGTGACGGTGCAGAAGATCTCCTCGCCCTCGATGCGGTCGACGCGCATTTCTACCGCACCGTCGTCGATGAGGATGCGGCCAGAAGGCCTGACATCACGGTGGAGGCCTGGAGGTTCGACGCTGACGCGCGTCTGGTCGCCGGTGACGCGGGCGACGGTCAGGACGAACGTGGCGCCCTGATCCAGGGTTACGTTGGGCGAGGCCAGCGGTCCGGTCCGGTACTTCGGACCCGGCAGGTCAGCCAGCACCCCAATGGACACGCCAAGCTCGGAGGCGGCCCTGCGGACAGCAGCCAGCGTGATGACGTGCTTGTCGAGCGTCTCATGGACCAGGTTCAGGCGGGCCACCGACATACCGGCCCGAATGAGCGCCTTGATTTTCTCCACGGTGTCGGTGGCCGGCCCCATCGTGCAGACGATGCGCGTCCGGGGCCGGGTTCGGGCAAAATCGGGGACTTCGTAGCGGTGAGTCAAGGAAGTGACTTTGGGCCCTCGCGCGGCTAGCGGCGCTGCGCAACAGCCGTTCAATTTACACCACCTTTCCGGCATTCTGGCGCGGCGATGCCAACGGGGGCTCACGCTTGTTGACACCTCAGGCGGCCATTCCTAGACTGAATGAGGGTAGTATTGAGTGTGGGCGCCGTCCGCGCGCCGCTGTTTGCCGCATGGCTGCAGTCCGTCTGCCCTCGGCAGTAATGTTCCTGTTTACAGCCCGCCTGTTGGCGCCAGCATGATCGGTGGGACCATTGAGTTCTGCTCAGGCACTCCTCGCGCTTCAGGCCGCAGACCAGGAACTGAACACGCGCCGGCGGGCTTACAGGAAAGTGCTCCAGGACCTGGGGGCGCAGGGCGGCCTCCCAGACCTGCGTGATAAGGCCGAAAAGTCAAAGGTCGGAGAGCTTGAGGCGAGGGTCGAGCACGCCAAGATGGAGTCGGAGCTGGCCACGCTCAAGGACCGGCTGGCACACCTCGAAGAAAGGCTCTACAGCGGCGCTATTACGAATGTGAAAGAGCTGCAGGCGGTAGAGACCGAGCACGCCGCGGCAAGGAAGCAGTACGTCTCCGTAGAGCAGGGCCTGGGCCCAACCCTGGCCGCGTCTCAGGAAGCCAAGGGCCGTCACGAAGCCCTGGACAGGCAGCTCACCGAGCTTGAAGACTCCTGGAAGACCACCGGAGTTCAGCTGACGGCGGAGCGCAACCGGCTGGCGAAGGAAGTCGGGGAGATGGCCAGAAAGCGGACTGCCGCTGCCGCCGTTATTCCTCCAACTGACCTGACGTTCTACGAATCGCTGCTCAGCCGCAAGGCTGGGATTGCAGTGGTGACCGTCGAGCGGGGCGTATGCCAGGGCTGCCGGGTCAAGCTGCCCATCAAAGAGATCAGCCGGATGAGGGTGTCGAACGGCCTCATCACGTGCAGCAGCTGCGGGCGCATCCTGCTGACGATGTAGAGGTCATCTAGAAATCCCCTCCCCCTCGATGGGGGAGGGCCAGGGAGAGGGTGAGTATCCATCCGTCTTCCTATTTTCTGGATGCCCTCTGGTACTGTCGGCCAGTCAGGGGCCGCGGCTATGTCCAAGTCATCCTGACCGCGGCCAGTCTCATCCGGCGGATTCTCTTTGTTGTTCGGCGACGGACAGAAGTCACGATCCCAGGCTTCTACGTCGCGGACCCGCCAGGGCCAGCCCATTCGCCCCTGCCCGCCCCCGGATTCGCCAGACTGCGTGGCCCGGGCATGAGGCAGCGCCGACAGGGAGAGGGTTAGGCTCGCGCCCGTTGGGCTGCGCATGGACGCAGTCCGGAGGGCGTTCACAATGAGAGCCGTGGGCCTGCACCTCGCGGGCGGCAGCAGTCCTCGACAAGCCGTTGGTCCCGAGGCTGGGGCGCGGTCGCCAGGCGATGTCGTACGTGCCTATTGCGCCGAGAACGGGCACCAGCTGGCGGAGTTCTTCGTCCAGGGCGACGGTGACCAGCCTGGCGCGGCGTACGGGCGCGTCGTGGCGTTGCTGCGGGCCGGGAAGCCGGCGGTCGTGGTCGTGCCGGACGCCACGCACCTGGCGCCGGACCTGGAGACCGCGGCGGCCCGGCTGCTGGAGCTTAAGTCGCTTTCTTCAGAAGTGCGCTGCGCCGACCCACGCTTCCCGGCCGACAT
>CAYWBD010000036.1:0-5829 GCA_964456315.1 uncultured Thermoflexus sp. | reverse complement strand
AGACCCTCGCCATTGCCATGAACCGCCTCGGGGCTCGCTCGAACACCGGCGAGGGCGGCGAAGACCCGGCGCGTTATATCCCCGACGCCAACGGCGAGAGCCGTTCCAGCCGCATGAAGCAGATTGCGTCAGGCCGGTTCGGCGTGACCGCGAACTACCTGGTAAACGCCACGGACCTGCAGATCAAGATGGCCCAGGGCTCCAAGCCCGGCGAGGGAGGCCAGATCCCGGGTCACAAGGTCAGCGACTACATCGGCTACATCAGGCGCACAACCCCCGGCGTTGAACTGATCTCGCCGCCGCCGCACCACGACATCTACTCCATCGAAGACCTCGCCCAGCTCATACATGACCTGAAGAACATCAACCCGGAAGCCCGCATCCACGTCAAGCTGGTGTCAGAAGTCGGCGTAGGGATCATCGCCGCAGGCGTCGCCAAGGGCAAAGGCGACGTCGTGCTCATCTCCGGGGACTCCGGCGGCACCGGCGCGTCGCCGCTCTCATCCATCAAGTACGCCGGCCTCCCGTGGGAGCTCGGGCTGGCCGAGACCCAGCAGGTGCTGGTAGAAAACGGCCTGCGCGGGCGCATCGTCGTGCAGACCGACGGGCAGATCAAGACCAGCCGCGATGTCGCAGTCGCTGCGCTGCTGGGCGCAGACGAGTGGGGCGTGGCCACGGGCGCGCTCGTCACCCTTGGCTGCATCATGCTGCGGAAGTGCCACCTGAACACCTGCACGGTAGGCATCGCCACGCAGGACCCGGAGCTGCGCGCCAAGTTCGCCGGCGCACCCGAAGCAACGGTCAACTACTTCGTATTCCTGGCACAAGGCCTGCGCCGCCACATGGCCCGGCTTGGCTTCCGCTCTGTCGACGAGATGATCGGCCGCACCGACAAGCTGAAGCAGCGTGAGGGTGTGACCCACTGGAAGGCCCGCAAGCTGGACCTTTCACGTGTCCTCCTGCGTCGCCCGGCCCAACGCTCCGCCGACTTCACGTTCGCCTGCCAGAAACAGGACCACGGGCTCGAGCGCGCCTTGGACCACCAGCTCATCCAGGCGGCGACGCCCGCACTGGAACGGGGGCAGAAAGTCTCCGGCTCGTTCACGATCAGAAACTCGGACCGCACTGTCGGGGCCATGCTCAGCGGCAAGGTCGCCCGCAAGTACGGCGAGAGCTACCTCCCGGACGGCACGGTCTCGTTCACGTTCACGGGCTCCGCCGGGCAGAGCTTCGGCGCCTTCCTGGTAAAAGGCGTCTCCTTCAGACTCGAGGGTGACTCCAACGACTACTTCGCCAAGGGGCTTTCCGGCGGGCGCATCACAGTCGTCCCACCGGCCGGCGTTACGTTCGTGCCGGAGGACAACATCATAGTCGGCAATGTGGCCCTGTACGGCGCCACCGGCGGCCAGGCCTACATCCGCGGCCTGGCGGGCGAGCGGTTCTGCGTCCGGAACTCCGCCGCCACGGCGGTGGTCGAAGGCATCGGTGACCACGGGTGCGAGTACATGACCGGCGGCCGCGTCGCGATCATCGGCAAGACAGGGCGCAACTTCGGGGCGGGCATGAGCGGCGGACTCGCCTACGTGCTGGACGAAGACGGGACGTTCAAGCACCGCTTTAACGCCGGCATGGCAGACTTGTTCCCCGTTGAGCACGGGTCGCCGGACGATGTCGCCCTCAAGCAGATGCTCGTGGACCACGTTGAGCAGACTGGCAGCACGGTCGCTGCAAGACTCCTGGGCCAGTGGGCGGTTTCACTGACGAAGTTCAAAAAGGTATTCCCGCGGGACTACGCCCGGGTGCTGCGTGAGCACGGTATGCATGACGCTGCGCTCCGTGCCGAACTCAAGAAGGTCCCGGCCGGCGCGCAGGAGGACGGGCCTTCGACCGGCCGCCCCGACCTAGGTCGCGAAACAGGCCCCGGTACGAATGGTCATCATGGGTAAGGTCACTGGGTTCAAGGAGATCGCCCGCATCACGCCCGTCAGGCGTGACACGCAACAGCGCGTCGGGGACTGGGCGGAGGTCTACCAGGCCTGGCCGGAGCAGAATGCCCGGGCCCAGGCGGGCCGCTGCATGGACTGCGGCGTGCCTTTCTGCAACAGCGGCTGCCCCCTCGGCAACCTGATCCCGGAATGGAACGACCTCGTCTACCACGGCGACTGGAAGCGCGCCCTGGACAGCCTCCACGCCACCAACAACTTCCCTGAGTTCACCGGTCGCATCTGCCCCGCGCCCTGTGAGCCGGCGTGCACTCTCGCTGTCAACATGGCGCCAGTCACCATAGAAATGATCGAGAAAGCCATCGCCGACCGGGGCTGGAAAGAGGGCTGGATCAGGCCCCAGCCACCCACCACGCGGACCGGCAAGAAAGTCGCCGTCATTGGTTCCGGACCTGCCGGCATGGCGGCCGCGCAGCAACTGAACCGCGCCGGCCACCGGGTCACGCTGTTTGAACGCAACGAGTACATCGGCGGCCTGCTGTCCCTTGGCATCCCGGACTTCAAGCTCGAAAAGGTGGCCGTGCAGCGCCGGGTTGAGCAGATGGCGGCCGAGGGCGTCGAGATACGCACCCGTGTCCGGGTCGGCGTGGACTACGAAGCGGAAGCGTTGCGGCGCGACTACGACGCGGTCTGCCTCGCGGTAGGCTCTACGTTGCCTCGGGACCTGGAGGTCGAGGGCCGCGGCCTCCCGGGCACGCACTTTGCGATGGACTACCTCACACAGCAGAACCGGCGCAACCAGGGCGTGGAATTCTCGCCCGGGGAGACCATCAGCGCCGAAGGCAGGCGCGTCGTCATCCTCGGCGGCGGCGACACCGGCGCGGACTGCCTGGGGACCGCCCACCGGCAGCGCGCGGCCAGCGTCCTCCAGTTCGAGATCCTCCCCCGCCCGCCAGACGTCCGCGTGTCCGGGAACCCCTGGCCGCAGTGGCCCACGGTCTTCCGCACCTCCTCTGCCCACGAGGAGGGCGGCCTGCGCGACTTCAACATCACCACGCTCCGCATGTCCGGCGACAACGGCCGCCTCCAACGCCTCCACTGCGGCCGCGTCGACTGGCAGCCGGAGCCCCGGGGCGGCATGAAGATGGTTGTCGTCCCCGGCTCCGAGTTCGTCATTGAGGCAGACCTGGTGCTCCTCGCCATGGGATTCTTGTCGCCCCAGCACGCCGGTCTGCTGGACGACCTGGGCGTCCAGTACGACTCCCGCGGCAACGTCAAGACTGACACGATGATGATGTCGAGCGTGCCCGGCGTGTTTGCGTGCGGCGACTCGCAGCGCGGCCAATCCCTGGTGGTGCACGCCATCGCCAGCGGCCGGACATGCGCCCGCGGCATCGACCTCTGGCTCATGGGCAAGTCCAGCCTGCCCACCGTCCGCGGCTACGCCCGGCCGGGGGTCGCGAGCGGGGCGCGGGGCCAGTAGCCTGCGATTCCGCCATCGGAGGGTGAGGACCCGAGTATGCCTACGCCGAAAGTCGTGACCGGCTTCGCCAACGTCAACGCCGCGCGCCTCTACTACGAAGTGGCAGGCTCGGGCCCGGCCGTCGTCCTCATCCACGGGTTCTCACTTGACACGCGCATGTGGGACGCGCAATTCGAGGAGTTCGCAGGCCGCCACACCGTCCTGCGCTACGACGTGCGCGGGTTCGGCAAGTCGGCACTGCCCCAGGACCGCTACTCGAACGCCGACGACCTCAAGGCCCTGCTCGACTTCCTCGGCATCAAGCGGGCTGCTCTCTGCGGCCTCTCCATGGGCGGGACAATCGCCACCGAGTTCGCCTTCCGCTACCCAGGCATGGCGTCCGCGTACATACCCGTCGACTCAGCCAACGGCCCCATGATCAAGCCCGGCGATGTGGAGGCCGGCACGGCCTGGGCCGACTTCGACAAGTCCATCAGCGGCGTCAGGCCGGCGATGAAGTCCGGCGGCAGGCAAGCAGCGATCAAGGTCTGGCTCGAGTCGCCCCTCTTCGCACCCGAACGCCGTCTGCCGAAGGTCAAAGCCGCGCTCGAAACGATCGTTGGCGACTACTCCGGCTGGCACTGGGCCAACCCGCCCCCTTACTTGCCCATTAAGCCTGACCCAGGCACACGGTTCCAGGACCTGCGCGTCCCCACCCTCGTCGTCGTAGGCGAGCAGGACATGCTGGCGTTCCAACTGGTTGCCAGGGCCATGTCAAAAGACATCCCGGGAGCCAGGCTGGCAGTCATCCCCGGCGCAGGGCATATGTCTAACATGGACGCGCCGCAGGAGTTCAACCGCGTCGTGCTCGACTTCCTGGCAGCGATTTGATGTCATTCTGAGCAGAGGCCCACAGGGCCGCAGCAAAGAATCTCGCTCCAACCTCGACGCGCCCACCTTTGAGCTAGATTCTTCGGCGCCTCGGCGCCTCAGAATGACATGCGAGGCGTCGCAGTGGTATACGACTCGCCCAAGAAGCCAAGCGATACCGCATGCCGCCTTTCCTCCGCATAGCCCTCGCCCAGGTCAACACGACGGTCGGTGACCTGGTCGGCAATACCCGGCTGATCAAGCAATGGGCCGGTCGCGCGAAAGCCCTGGGCGCCGATATCGTCGCGTTCCCGGAGCTGACCATACCCGGCTACCCGCCTGAGGACCTCCTGCTCTACCCGGCCTTCGTCGCCGAAAACGAGGCCCGGCTCCGCGATCTTGCCGCATCGGCGGTCGGCATCGTCATCATCGCTGGCTTCGCAGAGCGTGACTCCACCCGGTCGCAGGCAGTCCTTCGCGGGTCACCCAACGGCGCCGCACCAATGACCCTGTACAACTCGGCCGCCGTGCTCGCTGCCGGGCGGGTCGCGCACGTCTATCGAAAGGTCTTCCTGCCCAACTACGGCGTCTTCGACGAGAAGCGCTACTTCACGCCAGGCCGTGAGTGTCCCGTGCTGGACCTCAACGGCGTCAAGCTGGGCCTGAACATCTGCGAGGACATCTGGTACCCGGCTGGGCCCGCGGAAGTCCAGGCCGCGGCCGGCGCAGAGGTCATCATCACCATCAACGGCTCTCCCTACGAGGCCGGCAAGGAAGAGACCCGGGTCGGCCTTGTGCGGGGGGTTGCCAGCCGGAACAAGGCGTTCGCCGCCTTCGTGAACATGGTCGGGGGCCAGGACGAGCTGGTGTTCGACGGCGGCAGCATCATCGCTGGCCCGGACGGTGATGTCATTTCCGCCGGCCCGTTCTTCGAGGAGGCGCTGGTCACTGTCGACCTCGACATTGACCGCGTCAGGCGCGCCCGCCAGGGCCGGCTGCCCAAGGCCGTCCCGCCCGACGAGGTGTCCCGGATCGGCGCCTCGGTCTCCTATCCGCTGCCTTCCGTGCCAGCGGCGGCCAGGCCGACTCTGCCGGCGCCGCAAGTCCGCAGCATGGGGCGGGTGGAGTCCGTCTACCGCGCGCTCGTGCTCGGGACCCGTGACTACCTCAACAAGACCGGGTTCAAAAAGGTCCTCATCGGGATGTCCGGCGGCGTGGACTCCACCCTCGTTGCTGTTGTCGCTTCAGACGCGATAGGGGCGGACAACGTCACTGGCGTCGCGATGCCCTCCCGCTATTCCTCAGAGGGCAGTTTCCTCGATGCCGCCGAGACCTGCCGGCGGCTGGGCGTGAAGCTCTGGACCGTCCCGGTCGAGCCAGCGCACCACGCGTTCGAGGAAATGCTTGCCGGGCCGTACCGCGGCACCCAGCCAAACGTGGCGGAGGAAAACGTCCAGGCACGCATCCGGGGCAACGTGCTCATGTCGCTTTCCAACAAGTTCGGGTGGATGGTGCTGACCACCGGGAACAAGTCCGAGATGGCGACCGGCTACT
>CAYWBD010000035.1:0-5626 GCA_964456315.1 uncultured Thermoflexus sp. | reverse complement strand
CGTTCCACGTGATCCTCACCCAGGCCCTCGACCGGCTGCACGCGGAGGTGTTCGTCCACCAGGACCGCGTCGCCGTCAGGGGGCTCGTGCCTTTCGAGGTGCCTGAAGCATCTACGTACGCGTCCCGTTTAGGGAGAGGGTTAGGGTGAGGGGTCGCAAACTCCAGACGCCTCTGCGACCAGTAGAATCGGCGGCGCGTTCAAGAGAAGGGGAGGGAACACAGTTGCAATACGTCAACTTCGGCGCCGCTGGGGTCAAGGTGTCAAGGGTCGCGCTGGGCCTTGGCCTGCGCGGCCAGCACGACGCTGCGGCGGCGACCCGCACCATCCTTACGGCCATTGACGCCGGCATCAACCTCCTCGACTGCGCCAACGTCTACGGGCTCATGGACGACCGACAGAACTCCGGGCGGTCGGAGGAGATCCTCGGGCGGGCAATCAAGGGCAAGCGCGACGACCTGGTCATCACGTCGAAGGTCTTCAGCCAGGTAGGCCCCGGCGTGAACGACAAGGGCGCCTCTCGGTTCCACATCATGCGCGAGGTCGAGCGGTCGCTGCGGCGGCTGGACACCGACCGCATTGACGTCTATTTGCTGCACGGGTTTGACGCCGCCGTGCCGCTGGAGGAACAGTTCCGCGCCCTGGGTGACCTGGTGAGCAGCGGCAAGGTGCGCTACGTCGGCGTGTGCAACTACCAGGCGTGGCAGGTCTGCCAGGCGATGTGGGTGCAGAAGGAGATCAACGCCCACCCGCTCATCACCGTCCAGAACCCCTACTCGCTGCTGAACCGGCAGTTGGAGACCGAGATGTTCCCGATGGTGCAGTCTCACGGTCTGGGCATCATGGCGTACAGCCCGCTCGGGGTGGGCCTGCTCTCCGGCGCCTACACCCCAGAAAAAGCGCCTCCGGAGGACACCCTTTGGGGCGGCGAGCGCAGCGCGGTGTTCAAGAAGTACCTCAGCGGGCAGCCCGCCGCGGTTCTGGCTACCGTGCGCGACATCGCCTCTGAGCACAATGCAACTGTGGCGCAGGTGGCGGTGGCCTGGGTGATATCGCACCCCGAGGTCACGTGCGCCATCTCGGGCGCTGACACCGCCGACCAGATCGCTGACGTCGCTCGCGCCCCGGACGTCATCCTGTCAGAAGACGATGTCGAGCGCCTGAACGACGTCTCTCTTGGCTTGTCGATGACGCTCGACGGCGTGGTCCCGCGGCGGTCGCCGTGGGACGCCCCGTCGAAGCCCGCTGCCCGCGCGCGCGGAGGCCGCCCAGTCGGCAAAAAAGCGCGCTAGGTCAGCCCCGCCGCAGCGGGTCCGGCATGATCCCATCCGGCCCGTTCACCCGCCGTCCCTTTCGGACGCCCTGCGGTCTCGGCTCGCGCTCTGCCCGCGGGCAGACAATTAGGCCTTTTGCCCGAGCCTGATCCGTAAGTTCCACGGTGCCCCGCTGAGTGCCAACACCTCAGCATGTTGGATACCGACACAGAGCCATCCCTGTGGGCCTGCCAGTCACCAGACGCAGTGAACAGCGCAGTCTGGGCGGCCCGGGGGGCAGGGTGGCCCGTGACGAAAGGGGGACCAACATGGAACCGTTCAGCGAGAAACTGGGCTCGGAGGCAGCCACGCCGCATGCTGATATGGGCCGGCAGCGTGGCATCACCGGTCTGGAGACGGCGATCGTCCTGATAGCGTTCGTGGTCGTGGCGTCCGTCTTCGCCTTCACGATCCTGTCCGCAGGCGTGTTCTCCTCAGAGGCCAACACGCAGACCATCCACGCCGGCCTCAAAGAGACCCGGACGATGCTGCGCCAGCAGGGCTCCGCGTTCGGGTACACGGCGAAAGTCGTGGCCACCGACACGGCATACAAGGTGACGTTCATCGTCTCCAACTCACTGGCCGGTGAGCCGGTTGACCTCACGCCGCCCTACTCCTCGAACGCCACCGGGCTCGACCCCGACGTGAGCGCCGGCGCAGTGGTGGCGACGATCATCTCCTACTCAGACGAGCTGCAGCGCCTGCCCAACGTGCCCTGGTCGGCCCAGTTCATCGGCGACCACAACGGCGACAACCTGCTCGAAGAGGGTGAGAAGGCCGAGATCACCGTGTGGCTGCTCGACCGTGACAACGCCATCGCCGCCACGGCCAACAACTCCGCCCTGTACACCGACGGCAACTCCGCCAACGGCGGCGGCTCCGGCGGCCTCACCAGCACCAACACGCTCATCACCAAGGCGCGGCGCTTCGTGATTGAAATGACGCCGGCACAGGGCGCTCCCCTGACCGTCCAGCGCACGCTCCCGCCTGGCCTGCGTCAGGTCATGAACCTCCGGTAGCTTCCTCCAGCCGGGCGCTCCCTGGGGGGTCCCCCGTTGATATCGAGCCCTGACCGCCAACCCGGCGGCCGGGGTCCCAACCTCGACGGGTCGCCCCCGGCGCAACCGCTCCCCCCTCGGCCTTGTGCCGGTCGGGCGTCCCGGACCTTGCTGCGGCCCTCCCACCCCGGGAGGGCCGTGGCGCGTTAAGTTAGCCCGCGTGCCACCCGCCCTGTGGCCCACCGGCGGGGCCCGCGCCTTCCTGAGTGCACACAATTAGGTAGGGGGCCCAAGTCCAGTCCGTAGTTTTCCCGACGCCGCCATGGGTGCCCACCGGCCAGTATGACTAGATCAGACCCACCGCATGCCGTGCGAGTGGACCGCCTGGAAACCGATGGGGGCGCCGCGGGGTCGGCGACACCGGCAAGACCAGGCCCACACGGCAAACAGGGTCAGTGAGGGGTGTCCAATGCACATACTACGTATCCTGCTTCAGATGTTCTCGCCGCCCAGGCTGCGGCCCCTTCCGGCGCCAGTGCCGGTCAGGGCCAATGACGCCCGCAACAATGCAGGGCGTGGCATCACCGGTCTGGAGACGGCGATTGTCCTGATCGCGTTCGTGGTCGTGGCGTCCGTCTTCGCCTTCACCATCCTGTCCGCAGGCGTGTTCTCCTCAGAGGCCAACAAGCAGACCATCCACGCCGGCCTCAAGGAAACCCGCACGATGCTGCGTCAGCAGGGCTCCGCGTTCGGCTACACGGCGAAAGTCGTGTCCACCGACACGGCGTACAAGGTGACGTTCATCGTCTCCAACTCACTGGCCGGTGAGCCGGTGGACCTTACGCCGCCCTACACCGAGAACGCTACCGGGCTCGACCCTGACGTGAGCGCCGGCGCGGTGGTGGCGACGATCATCTCCTACTCAGACGAGCTGCAACGGCTGCCCAACGTGCCCTGGTCGGCCCTCTTCATCGGCGACCACAACGGCGACAACCTGCTCGAAGAGGGTGAGAAGGCCGAGGTCACGGTGTGGCTGCTTGACCGGGACACCGCGGTGGCCGCGACCGCCAACAACTCTGCCCTCTATACCGATGGCAATACCGCCAACGGCGGCGGGTCAGGCGGCCTCACCAGCACCAGCACCCTCATCACCAAGGCGCGGCGGTTCGTGATTGAAATGACGCCGGCCCAGGGCGCACCGCTGACTGTCCAGCGCACGCTCCCGCCTGGCCTGCGCCAGGTCATGAACCTCAGGTAGACCGGAACGGCCATCGACGCGGCGAGGCCCTCATCCTCGGTGGGATAGAGGGCCTCGTCGCGACACGAATTTAGTGGGCCTTGACCGGCACGCCCTGCAGCTGTCCGGCGGTGTGCATCTGGTTCCAGTTGTCCAGGAAGGTCTTGTTCCATTCATCGGTCAAGTGGTTCTGCACCATGTCGCGGTAGACCGGCCAGAAGACAATGATGCCGTCCGCGCCGTCCCTGAGTGCAGCGTGCGCAGTCTCGACAGACCGCACCAGAGCAGCAGTCACCAGCGGGCGCTGGTCCCAGCCGCGGAACATGTCAACGCACTCCCGGACGAGCTTCGTGGGGTCGCCGCCGACCGCTCTAAACGGCTCGCAGAACGTCAGGACATGGGTCGCGCTGGCCTGTGCCGCTGCCGCAGCCTGCGTCAGGCTGAACACTGTGGTGCACATGGTCTCGACTCCCGCACGCGACAGGGCCGTGAACGCCCCCAGTCCGTGGACCGTGCAGGGGACCTTGAGCACCACTTGAGGGGACATGCGGGTGAACACCTCGCCGGCGTCCAGCAGCTCCTGGGTCGAGTGCCCGTCTATCTCCACGACGACCTGCTTGTCGGTGATGTCGAGGTAGCGGCGGACCACGTCGACAACCTGGCCGTACTTCTTCGCCATGTCGTTGAGCACGACAGTATTGGTGACGATGCCGGCCGCGCCAAACGAGAGCCAGTCCTTCAGGTCCGCGGGGTCGCCGGCCAGCCAGACCGCCGGGCCGCGGCCGGATGCCCGCGCCATGACCGCCGGCCCGGCCGATTCGTGCGCGCCGTTGGCCGCCACCCGGACCTTCATCGTGCGCTGGACCCGCTCTGTATGCGTCGCCATATGGGGAGTCCTTTCGGCGTAGTGCTGCGCCCGGAGTGGCTTGTTTTGGCGGCCAGTGTAACCCCACGGCGCGTGCCTTTACGTGGCCCGGCCTTACCCTGGCGCGGGCCTCACCCCCGCCGCGCTGGAGGGACTGCAAGGACCGGGTGCGAGCGACGCCGGATCACGCGCTCCGTGACCGAGCCCAGCACCATGTTTGGGTGGCCGGTCATGCCGCGCGTCGACAGCACGACGATCGACCCCGGCCAGCCGTCTGCTGCCGCCAGTACCTCCTGGTCCGCCAGCCGGTGCCCGGTGCGCGTAGCGACTTCGAAGCCGCGCTGCCGGAAGGTCTCCGCCACGCCCGCGAGGTGGCGTTCGGCAAAGTCATCGACCGCGCCGTAGTAGCGCGCCGCGCCCGAGAGGGAGTCGGGCGGCAACAGCGCCCGTACCAGCACGATCTCTGCGCCGAAAGCGCGGGCGAGGGCCTCGGCGTGAGGTAGCGCAGTCGCCGCCAGTGCGGAGCCGTCGAGGCCGACGACCACCGCCGCCGGAGGCGTCCAGGAGTCCCTGGCGGCCGCCCCGTCCTCCTCCCGGAGGATGAGGACGGGCTCGGCGCGCGAGGTAAGCACGTCCCGGACGACGGTGCCGATGACATCCTTTTCGCCCAGCGGCCGGGCGTTGGTGGAGATTGCGATGATGTCGGTCTCGTACTGCTGGCTGGCAGCGACGATCCCGGCTGCCGGCTCGTTGTGCTGGACCGCGCAGACGACATCAAGCCCATGCTTCCTGAGCGGCGCGGCCAGTCGCTCAAGGTAGGCCTGCTCGGGTACGCCGCTCTTCATGCCAGCAGGCGCGCACGACAGCAGGACAAGCTGCGCGTGGACGTGCGCGGCCAGCCCTCTGAGGTAAGGGAGTACGGACTCGGACTGCGGCGAGCCGTCGAGCGGCACCAGAATGCGTTTTATTGGCGGCACGGTGGTTATTTTGACATGAGACAGCACTTGACGCGTCCCTCCACGCAGGCAGACCGGAGGGGGGACGCCGGGCGGCCTGCTCAGTCCCATGATGCGCGAGGTGTCAGCCTCCCACATCATGCGGCGAGTGAAGTTCTCATGTCGAGCGCCGTCGGGCCGGGGAGGCTACGGCACCGCCGATTCGACCGGCCGCGCAGGCGCAAGTGAGTCGGCCAGAACCTCAGAGAGGAACCGCGG
>CAYWBD010000034.1:0-1815 GCA_964456315.1 uncultured Thermoflexus sp. | reverse complement strand
GCCGCCCAGGGCGACGGCGACTTCGAGCGGCTCACCTTTCTGTTCGGCCTTCCAGTGGTGGAACCCGCCACCCTTCTGGACCTGCATGTGCATGCCAGTCTCTGCCGGCCCGTAGACGTGCATGCGGTAGATGCCGAGGTTCCCCACCCCGGTCTCCGGGTCCCTGGTCTGCACCAGGGGGAGCGTGATGAACCGCCCGCCGTCGTCCGGCCAGCACTTCAGGACTGGCATGCGGGACAGGTCCGGGCTGCGTTCGATTACCTGCTGGACCGGCGCACGCCGCACCCGCCGGGGCCTGAGCTTGGTGAGGCGCTTTAGTGTGCGGCGGCCTTCCCAGAGGGACCGCAGCGTGGGCGGGTTGGCGCGCTCGAGGAACGAGACGATCTCCTCGCCGATCTGGCCAGGCGGGCGGCCCAGGGCCATCTCAACGCGCTTTTCGCTGGCGAGCGTGTTCATGACCATGGGATAGCTGGAGCCCCGGACGTTTTCGAACAGGAGCGCGGGCTTTCCCTCCCGCACGGAGCGCGTGGCGATCTCTGTGATTTCCAGCTCAGGGTCGACCTCCACCTTCACTCTGTGGAGTTCCCCGTTGGCTTCGAGGTGCCGGATGAACGACTGCAAGTCAAGGAACGCCATGTCAGTCACCCCTCAGGCCGGGGACCGCGGGCGGCACGGAGCGGGGTCGCTCTGGCGGGCCGTGTGGCCATCGTGCCGTCACTCTTTCCCGCCCGTCCGCGCGTGTTCGTCTTTCGGCCCGGTCCACTGCTTCATGAACGGCGCGTCAACACCCAGGTGGGCCAGCACACGCCCGGCGACAAAGTCGACGAGGTCCTGGACAGAGGCCGGGTGGTGGTAGAAGCCGGGCATCGCCGGCAGCACAATTGCGCCGGCCTCCGTTGCCGCGACCATGTTTTTCAGGTGCACGAGGCTCAGCGGCGTTTCCCGCGGCACCAGCACCAGCCTGCGCCTCTCTTTCAGGCAGACGTCGGCGGCGCGCTCGAGGAGGCCGCTGGAAACGCCGTGCGCGATGCGCGCGAGGGTTCCCGTCGAGCATGGCACGACGGCCATGCCCGCGACGGGGTACGACCCCGAAGCCACCGGCGAGGCGACGTCGCGCTCGTCCAGCAGGATCAGGCGAGAGGTGTCGCCGCCGAGCCACCGTCGCAGCAGCGGGACGTCAGCCTCGGGCACTCCGGTCAGGCTGAGCTGTTCTTCGACGTCGAGCACCCGCCGTCCGGAGTCCGTGATGATGCAGTTCGCGTGGTGACCCGCCGCGAGGAGCCCCTGCAGCACCCGCTTTGCATACTGTGCGCCGCTAGCGCCTGACATGCCTATGACGTAGTTGGCCATGGTGGGTCCTGCTTTGTCCATGTGGTCCGCTGCCTTACGAAACGACCGCGTCGAGACAGGCGAACGCTCCGAAGATCACGGCGATGATGCCGTTCATCGTGAAGAACGCCATGTTGAGTTTTGACAGGTCACGGGGCCGGACCAGGTTGTTCTCGTAGGCGAGCAGAAGCGCCGCGGCCGCCACCCCCACGAAGTACAGCGGCCCGGCGCCCAGCAGCACGCCGGCGATGCCCAGCAGGGCCGCAGCCGAGGCGTGGAAGGCCCGTGCCACCCACAACGCGGCCGGTATGCCAAAGCGCGCCGGGACTGAGTGCAGACCTTGCTCCCTGTCAACACGGTAGTCGGCCGTGGCGTACAGGATGTCGAAGCCCGCCACCCAGAGCATCGCGCCCGCGCCAAGCACGACGATCCCGGAGGACAGTCCCCCGCTGAGCGCGATCCATACCGCAGGCGCGACTGTCAGGT
>CAYWBD010000033.1:0-4714 GCA_964456315.1 uncultured Thermoflexus sp. | reverse complement strand
AGGCCAGGAACTCCACCCGCCATGACGTCGTTCGACTGCGGCCCGGAACCGGGCGTAGCTCTCGACTTCGGGTTGCTGACTAACGAACGCAGCCAGGCCGGCGCGGAACTGCGGAGTCTCCCATGCCGCGGCGATGAGACTCTCCACGGCCTGACGCCTCGATGCGTAGGCCGAACGGTAGTCGACCAGCCCGGCCGTCCCCGGACGCCGGCCGTGTATCGCCGTGCTGCTTCCGGTAGATGCACCCGCTCCGGCGGAGACCCTTGCGGGGTCCACGTACAACTCGTTCCAGAACAGGCGGCTCACCGGTGAGTACGGGCTGGGTTCAAACGGTTCGTCGAGGAAGCAAGCCAGGAGCGGCAGCGTGGCGACGGTACCGGCCCCGGCGGCGCTCGCCCAGTTGGCGAACGCCTGCAACGTCGAAAAGCTGCCCACACCGTCAAGATCAGCGCCTGAGCGCAGCGCGTAGACCGGCGCGAATACGCCCCAGGCCTTGCCTGCGGCTGACGGGCCGGGCCAGTGGCAGCGGCGCGGGGCGGCAATTACCCAGGCGCTGGCGGCCAGGCCCCGGCCCTCGATCGTCAGGCGGTGAATGCCGTGAGGTAACGGGTGTCGACCGAGCCCGATGGACTTGCGTTCAACGCGTTGTTCGCCCGCCTCCAACAGCGCGAGGCTCTCAAGGCCCCGCCAGACGGCCGTCTGTTCGAAGCGACCCCCGCCGTCCAGGTCCAGCGACCATTGCAGCTGCTTCCCGGCCCACCCGGCGGGCAGCGTCACTCCCACGGAGGGCGTTGCTCCGTCCCACACGACGCTGGTCGGCTCAAGCGGTCGGCTGGCGAGCTCCAGCTGCCGGGCGCGGACCGCGTCAGCGATGTCGCGGGGTGAATCGACCGGTGCGCCGAGGTCGCGCAGCACTGCTAGGACCGACTCGCCGCTTACACGGCGCAGCCTGCGGTCGGCGTCGCTGTATGCGAGCTGGACGCCATAGAGCGATGCCAGGCTGGCAAGTTCACGGGAAGGCCCGCGAGTGGCCGTCACCGGGGGCCTGCCGTGGCAGACCGGACGTCCGACGGCGCTGTCCTCCAGGCTGAGCGCCCGGCGAGGTCAGATGACCTCATCTGTCCGCCCTGACGCCCAGTTTCTCGCCCAGTGCCTTGAACCTCTCGACCCACTCCACGCGAGCCGGGTCGCCTGCCTGCGCGGCGTTCGCGGCGGCGGGCAGGTGCGTGCTGAGCATTTCGTGGTACAGGCTCTGCTGTTCCCAGAGGTCCATCTGGAACGGCCCGTCCATGGCCAGCTCCACCGCCTCCGAAAGGCGGCGCAATCGGTCGAGACTGTCCGGTTCCCTGCCAAGGTCCTCGGCCAGGCGGTGCAGCAGGCGGTCGAACTGGTGTCCCAGGCCGGGGCGGTCCAGCGAGGCCCCGACTGCCTCGGCCTCGGCCACGGTGGCCTTGATCAGTACCTGGTTCAGGGCTCCGTGCGCCTCCAGTGCCCGGCGCAAGCGCCAGTCGAAGAAGAGGTCTGCGGCCATCTTGAAGGGCTGCGGCACTGGCGAACCTGCAGCCACGAGGAACCGGATGATCGGCGCCTCCCTCTCGTAGATGGACGAGTAGACAGCCCGGGCGGCGTCCTGGGCGTCGGACAGGACCTTGCCGAGCACCTTGCGTTGTTCGTCCCTGAACAACGAACGGAGCGAGTAGCGGTGCTCCTCGAACATGCGGTCGAACACCTTGCCTACGCCCGGGAAGTCGGCGCTGGCAAAGGCCGCGGTCGCGTCCTCGGCTGCCCCGTGTGGCTCTGGCGCTGCGGCAATGCGCACCCCGGCCGTCAGGTTATGGTCGCCCTCGTGAAGGACCCCGTAGCGGAGGGTCACCTCGTCCAGCGTGGCCCGCGATTTCACTCTGGAGCGCCCGAGCAGGAGGGACGCCTTGCCAAGCGTGTGCCGCTTGGTTTCAAGCGTCTCCACGTCGTACCCAGGCAGCTGTGCTTTCTCCCCTTGCGCTTTGAACAACGAGCTGATCGCGTAGTGCGCGCCAACGTCCAGCAGCCCGGCTGTTACGGGCTTTACCCACCTGCGGTATATTGCGCCGCCATCTGCCTGCGCCGCGACGTTGCTCCTGGCCGCGCTGAGACGGTGGACGAACCGCTCTTCCAGCGAGTCTCCAAACAGGTCTTGCGCCAGGTGGACAGCCCGGCCGGCGTACTGGAGGACCTGCGTGCTTTCGATTCCTGAGATGTCGTCGAAGAACCAGCCGCACGATGTGTACATGAGCATGGCGTGGCGCTGGAGTTCCAGCAGCTTGAGCGCGCGTACGGTCTGTTCAGGGCCCGGCTTTCTGCGCGATTGCTCCGCGAAAAACGCCGAGACGCTCGCAGGCGAACGGTCAAGCACGACAGAGATGTATGAGTCTCGCGCCGCCCAGGGGTCGCGAAGCAGCTTCGACGCCTCAGCCTCGTAGCGGGCCGACAGAGCGTCGCGCAGCCAGTCGAGCGCCTCCCGCAGGGGCGCGCGCCAACGCTGGTCCCAACCGGGGCGGCCACCCGTGTTGCAGCCGCAGTCGGACCGCCAGCGTTCCACGCCGTGGGCGCAGCTCCAGGCGGTGTTGTCTACGACCTCGGCCTCGTACTCAGGCGGGTGCGCGGCCAGGTACTGGCCGTAGACGGTCAGCCTTGCGGACCCTCCAGACTCTATGTCGTCCAGGGCCCGGGCCAGCGCCATTTCACCGAAGCGGTGGTGGTGGCCATACGTCTCGCCGTCGGTTGCGATGTGCATTAGCTGCGGCCTGGCCCGGTCGCCGTTCAGGCCACCGAGCAGCCGGCTTGCGAACGCCGGGCCGCTGCGCAGGAGGCCCTCGAACGCCACCGCTTTTGAAATGGGCCCGTCATAGAAGAACACCACGATGGACTTGCCGCCGGGAAGCCGCGTGATGTACGGGCGGGTCGGGTCCACGCGCTCATCGGTGGCGTCCTCCCAGGGTCCATCCGGCAGCCGTCGCACACGCTTCGCCTGCCTCGGAGCCAGCAGCGTGAACTTGATGCCCTGCTCTGCCAGTGCCGAGAGCGTCCCGAGGTCCACCGCGGTCTCTGGCAGCCACATGCCCTCTGGCTCGCGCTTGAAACGGGAGCGGAAGTCCGCCAGCCCCCACGCCACCTGGGTGCGCATGTCCCGCGAGTTGGCAAGGGGCATGATCATGTGGCTGTAGCACTGCGCGATCGCCGGCCCATGACCGCCGAACCGTTTGCTGCCGTCCGCATCGGCTTGCAGTACGGCCCGGTACGCCTTCGGGGAGTTCTCCTGCATCCAGCTGAGGAGCGACGGCCCGAAGTTGAAGCTCATGCGCGAGTAGTTGCTGACCATCCGGACGACCTTGTCGTCCGGGTCAAGCACGCGGGCCCAGGCGTTGGGGGCGTAGCACTCTGCCGTTATCCGCTCGTTCCAGTCGTGGTACGGGTAGGCGGAGTCCTGGACCTCGACGGTCTCTAGCCACGGGTTTTCACGCGGCGGTTGATAGAAGTGGCCGTGGACGCAGACGAAGTTGTCCAAGGGATCAGCCTCCTGAAGCCCGGCCGAGGCGGGCGCGTCGTAACGCCCGGGGCTGAGTACGCGCGATGGCCGGCAGGGGCCACTCGCAGTTGGGACAGCCGACTCTCACCCGGATGCCGGGCCTTCGAAAAGCAGTGCCGAAAGCGGAGGCAGAGTCAGCGTCAGAGAGTGGCTCCGCCCGTGCAGGAGAGCAGGTGATGCGTTGAGCCCGCCCATGTTGCCCATGCAGGACCCGCCGTAAACCTCGGCGTCGCTGTTCAGCAGCTCGCGCCAGTGGCCGCCGGATGGCACGCCCACCTTGTACTTCAGGCGCGGCACGGGAGTGAAGTTGAGGACGGCCAGGACAGCGCTACCGGAGCGTGGCTTGCGGAGGAATGTGAGCACGCTGTTGTCGGCGTCGTTCAAGTCCACCCACTCGAAGCCTGCCGGCTCGCAGTCCAACTCGTGCAGCGCAGGGACACCGCTGTAAGCGCGGTTAAGGTCAGCCAGCCAGCGGGCAACGCCCTCGTGGTGCGGGAACCCGAGCAGGTGCCAGTCAAGGCTCGACTCGTGGGACCACTCCCGCCACTGCCCCAGTTCGGAGCCCATGAACAGGAGTTTCTTGCCGGGCGAAGCGAACATGTAGCCGTACAGGAGCCTGAGGTTGGCGAACTTCTGCCAGACGTCGCCCGGCATCTGGGACAGGAGGGCGCCTTTGCCGTGGACCACCTCGTCATGCGACAGTGGCAGGGCGAAGTTCTCGTGGAACGCGTAGATGCTCCGGAACGTCAGGCCCCCGTGGTGGTACTTCCGGTGCACGGGTTCGAGGGCCATGTAGGCCAGCGTGTCGTGCATCCAGCCCATGTCCCACTTGAGCCCAAAACCCAGTCCGCCGACGTACGTTGGCCTTGACACCATCGGCCAGGCTGTTGACTCTTCTGCCACCATCTGCACGTCCGGGAAGTCGCCGTACACGGTGGCGTTGAGCTGCCGGAGGAAGCTGATGGACTCCAGGTTCTCTCTGCCGCCGTACACGTTGGGGACCCATTCGCCTTCTTTCCGGGAATAGTCCCGGTAGAGCATCGATGCGACCGCGTCCACGCGCAGGCCGTCGGCGTGGTATTTGTCCAGCCAGAAACAGGCGCTGCTCAAGAGGAAGCTCCTGACCTCGTGGCGCCCGTAGTTGAAGAT
>CAYWBD010000032.1:0-2449 GCA_964456315.1 uncultured Thermoflexus sp. | reverse complement strand
GGACAGGGAGATGTAGACGCCCGGCAGCTTTTCTGCCAGGGCCTGCCCGGTGCGGCGCTCGTGCTCCGGGTTGGCGTACGAGTGCAGATACGAGACTGCGACTGCGCCCACGCCTGCGTCGGCGAGCTGGCCGATGGCCTTCGCCAGCGAACGCTCGTCGAGCGGCGTGGCGACCTCGCCCCCGGCGCGCACGCGCTCCTTGACTCCGAAAGTGCGACGGCGCGGGACCAGCGGCTCAGGAGGCGCCATGCGCAGGTTGTAGCGCTCGTCCTTGAGGCCTTCACGCATGAGCAGGATGTCGCGGTGGCCCTCAGTCGCCAGCAGGCCGACTTTCGCGCCCTTGCGCTCGAGCAGAGCATTCGTGGCGACGGTCGTGCCGTGGACGATGTACTTGGTGCGTGTCAGCAGGTCTGTGAGTGAGATGCCGATGACCGCTGCGAGCTCTGTGAGGCCGTCGAGGAAGCCTTCTGACTGGTCCTGGGGTGTCGACGGCGACTTGGCGACGTAGATGCGCCCGGCGGGGTCCACCGCGGCGAGGTCGGTGAACGTGCCGCCTACGTCAACGCCAATGCGGAAGGGGCCTGAAACATCAGAGGCGCCGACGGCGGTCAACGGGTCTTCCCGGGCTTCACAGCCGGGCGCTTACGGGCGGACGGTGCGGCCACATGCGTCGTCAGGTCCCTCGGCTTCGCTCGGGACGAGGGTGCTCCCCCTCCGGCGCGGGCGGCCCGCCCTGCGGTTAGCAGCCCGTCCTGGACGTCTGCTTCGGTCGCGGCACGGTCGCGCTTGCTGACCGGCCCCCAGCCGCCGCCGCCGGATGACTCTACGAAGAAAGTGTCGCCTGGCTGGACGGGGATGCCGACTTCCTTGGTCTTGAGCACCCGCACCTTGCCGCCCTTGCCGATGAGCCTGTACTTGTGCGGCAGGCCGTCCTCGCCGCCCAAGATACCGTAGGACGGGTGGCGCGCGCCGTCGCCGGCGGTGTTGGCCACCGCAGGCTCATCCGTCTCGACTCGCAGCTTCAGCACCGCGCCCGCGCCGCCGCGGAACTGGCCCATGCCAAAAGAGTCCGGCCGGAATTCGTGGTGCTCGAAGAACAGGGGGAAGCGGGTCTCTGCGACCTCGACGGACCCGAACTTGATCCCACCTGCCGCCTGGCCCTCGCCGGCGCTCTCCCAGCCATCGCCGGCCACAGAGGCGCCGCCGCCGGGCCGGGCGTGGAACATGTGCCAGATGAACTCCCGCCCCGACCTCGGGTCTTTGCCGCGGATGGCGATGCGCCACCTGCGGCCCCATCCGGCCATGACGCGCTCCGGGCACGACCCGGACATCGCCTTCAAGATGGCCTCCATGATGTCCTGCGCGCAGTGGTTGGTCGCCAGCGTCACGGGCGCAGGCGGGTAGGGCCAGACGACGGTGCCCTGCTTCGCAATGACCCTGACCGGCCGGAACGTGCCCGAGTTCTTGGGCGTGTCCGGGTCGATGAGGTAGGCCAGGGTCATGTGCACCGCGGACATCATGTTCGGGTAGGACGAGTTGATGAAACCGGTGACCTGCGGGTCAGAGTCCGACAGGTCCACCGTGAGCCCGTCGCCCTTCTTGGTGACCGTGGCGCGGACGTGGATGTCCTCGGTGCCGTGACCGTCGTCGTCCAGCACGTTCTCGCCGGAGAACGTCCCGTCCTTCCAGCCGCGGATGCAGGCGCGGGCCTGCTTTTCCGCGCCGTCCAGGATAGCCTCGATGGCCCGCGAGACCGTGGGCAGGCCGTGCTCGCCGAGCAGCTCCAGCAGGCGGCGCTCGCCGAGGCGGGCCGACCCGATCATGGCGTTGAGGTCCCCGACGAAGTCCCGCGGGTGGCGGACGTTGGTGGCGACCATTTGGAGCACGTCGTCCCGGAGCACGCCGGCGTCGTAGAGCTTGAGCGGGGTGATGCGCAGGCCCTCCTGCCAGATCTCGGTTGCGCCGGGGTTGTATGCGCCGTGGGTGGCGCCGCCGATGTCGGACTGGTGGGCGCGGTTGATGGACCAGAAGCGCAGGTCGCCCTCGACGAACACGGGCAGGAGCGCGGTCAGGTCTGGGAGGTGGTTGCCGCCGTGGTAGGGGTCGTTGAGCAGGAACACGTCGCCGGGGCGGATGCGGCTTGGGCCGGTGACCGTTTTTGTTGAGCTTGCCTGCCCTGAGCGGAGCCGAAGGGTCGAAGCACGTAGCCGGTGAGCGCTTGGTGTTCGTGCTGAGCCTTTCGGAGGGCCAATGCGGCCCGGCGATTGACGCTGGATTCCTGCTTCCGCAGGAAGGACGGCGGCCGAGAAGAACTCCTGCACCGCTGCCACGGCCCAGGGCAGCGCGCCGACGTGGATGGGCACGTGGTGGGCCTGCGCGACAAGGCGGGTCTGCGCGTCGCAGATGGCGGTCGAAAAGTCGCGGCTGGAGTTCAGGATCTGGGAGTAGG
>CAYWBD010000031.1:0-14601 GCA_964456315.1 uncultured Thermoflexus sp. | reverse complement strand
ACACGCCGCTGATGCCGGGCTTCGACGAAATCCTGTACCCGGGTGAGAAGGAGTCTAGGACGCGCCGCAAGCGGCTGGAGGAGGGGGTCGAGGTCGAGCCGGCGACGTGGGAGCAGATCACGGGCCTGGCGCGGGAGTACGGGGTGAAGGTGTAGGGGGTGGGCGCGGCGTGGCTGAGGCGACATCCTGGTCTGCACGCTGAAGTGACACGACGGGAACACAGATTTCGCAGATTGCACCGATTGGGGTGACGGGCGACGGCGAGGGTGAGTTGGGTCCTGAGACGTGCTCAGGATGACGTGCGCGGTCGGCGCCACTCTCATCCCGAGCGAACTCGAGGGATCTGGTGTCCGGTCTCCGATGCGGAGTTCCCAATTTACCCCTCACCCGCGCCCACCTCCGGTGGGCACCCGTCCCCCGCAAGGGGAGAGGGAATGAAGGACATGATCAGGACTTCAAAGACGGGACACTAGCGGCCGGCGCGCAGGCGGCTCCGGCGGCGTCGTGCGTCGAATTAAGTTGGGGCGTGGCCGCACCTGCCTCCCGGAGGAGGGCGTTGCAACGCGTCTTGTCCCTGGCAGTGCCGTCTTCGCCAGGCTGTTTTCCCGGGTTTTCTGCAAAGTGCCACCGGGATGGCCCCGCCTGCCCGTCCGGCCTTTCTGCTAAGTGGCCGGCCGGGCGCCGCGTGCGGCGGAGGAGTGGCCCCGCGGCTGAGCGTCGGTGTGTGCAGTGGAGCGCCTCGCGGCGCTTGAGTGCCACTGCACGCGCCTACTGGGTCGTGGTGCGGCCGCGCCCCTCCTTTCGGTGTTGCCCCAGCGGCATCGGGGCCGCCAGGACGAATGTGTGTGGCGGCCTTGTGGCCGCCGGTGGGTCAGTCGGTGGCGACCGTGTGGCCGCCGATGGGTGAGCCCGTAGCGACCGTGTGGCCGCTCGTGCGTGCGTGCCACCGGACCGTCTCCGGGGGCTGCTGGTCGAGTGCCGTTGGGGCGCCCCGCGTGGGGCGTCCGTTTGCGAGCGCCCCAGGGCCCTTCGTGTGCCTCGGGGGCAGGTTGCTCCCCGGCCCACCCTTCGGCAAGCTCAGGACGAACGGGTGGACGCTGCTTGTCGTCACCCTGAACTCGATTCAGGGTTGCCGAACCCATCTGTGGCCCTCGTCCCGGCCGGCCAGGACGGTGGGCTGTCTGAGTGCATCATTGGGCGAGGGGGCGCGGATGGTCAAGGGGTGGGTGGCAGACGGAGTTCAAACGCAGCTGCGCGGCGCGGATCTACAAGTGTGCTCCCAATCGGTTCCTCGTGCGCCTGGGCCGGAGAGCCTGCCTTTGCTGGAATCGGCAACCGGGCGCGCCGACCAAACTCATCCGCTTTTGAGAACTTTTTCCGCCCCGATGGATATTGGGAGAAGCGCTCGAAGTCCAATCGTTTCTGCCCCCACACCTGTCCGCTCAGCAGCCTGAGCCTCGACTCTCAGAACGGCTTGTACCTGTCGAAGAATGTCGGGCACCGCTGGCTCGACCCACCCTTCCCTTCGTACCAGACCACGCCCGCCAACGCCCGCACCGACAGTCGTTCGTGCACGATCGGCAAGCGCGTCAAAGCATGTCTCGATGAGCGGACCAGACCAGTTTCGAACCGAGCTACAGAGACTGACCGACACATCCGCGTCGAAGTATTTGAGTTCCTTCCCTTGGGTCAAAAGCGCATGAAGGACATGTGATACACAATAGACGATCGAATACCGCAAATACGGTGCCCACTCCAAGTTCGGTTGCTGCCTCTTTTGTGCCGTGAATTCGTCGGCGCACCTATAAATTAGCACGGGCAGCAGTAACTGACGCGCCGCGACGTTTTCCTGGAATACTTTTTCGTAGATACGATCGTTCTCGAAAATGCTGCGAGGACTCTCTGCCGCGTTTCGGGGGTCACCCAAGAATGATAGCGACGCTTGTACTAAGTCTTTTAGTGTAATTCGTCTTGGCGCGAAGTCACCATCGAGGTAGACTTGAACCCGATCTTTATCCCTGTCAGATCGAATCTCGGTAGTCCAGACGCCCCGCTTGTATTCGTAGAACCAGCGAGGTAAGAGTCGGTCGAACTCCTGTTGGAGACGATCGTGAGGCGCGTCATTGGAGCGAGAATCTTCGGCCTTCGGGGCGTTCTGAGCGTTTGTGTATGATGCGATTCTTTTCGCAATAGTCGGCGGGGCCTCGGACACACGTATGTGCACTAGCACGTCGTCGGTGTTAATGCCTCGTCTATATTTGGCCTCATGGAGGGCGGCAGTTGTTTGACAGCCGTTGACGATCTGGAAATTGCGCAACTCTATTCTGGTTGTTCCCGTTGACCGACTCACTGGCAATCGTTCCGAAGGAGTGATAATAGCGTCCGCTAGAGCTGTAATTCCGTTGTTGTAAAGGAAGAAGTGTTGTTTATCGACGGAGCCTAGCGTTTCCATCATCTTTTGATTGACTCGCCCTCGGGTTCCTTGAAAATACCGAGGATTCAGTCTGAATAAATTAATTCTGTGAATCGCAAACCATTGTGCGATTTGATTGGCGGGGACGACGGTAGGCAATGTACGAAAACTGCCAGGCGGAGTGGTCATGATGAATTGGTCGGATGGGACCTGCAGTACCACGGTAATCTCCGGTTGCTGCAACGTGCGAAGGTTCTCAGCCAAGTCGGAAATGTCACGCACGTGCAGTGAGGCCTGGTAGTCGATATCGCGTAGCCGGATCGGACGGGATGCAAGCTCGTCCGCGCGCGCTCGAAGATTGCGTGACGCGATGTGGGACGTCACAAGCCAGAACTGAAATGTGATCGCGACGGAGTCATCCGATAGCAAGTTGTCGAGTTCTGCGCAGCGAGCGCGTATTTCGAGGTTGGCCCGCCCGCGCTCGGTGGACTCCGGGTCGAACAGGTTAGCGAAGCGAGTGCACATCTTGTCGATGTCGTCGGGCGAAGCGCGCGTGTCTTTTGCTTGGACCAGGACGACTGTGGCGCGACCGTCCTCTGCGGATGAGTACCACGCGTCTATCCCAACGTCTCCAGTGCTGTCAACTTGAGTGGCTCTGGTCACTTCGTCGTTGGAAGGATCGAAGTCCCACAGCACTTGAGAAACGGCCCAGTCGCGAAACGCTTCCCAGTCCGTGCGACCCGGGGTGCGCCAGTCGCTCAAGAATGGCTCGATAATGCCGCGAGATTCTTCAATCAGCTGTTCTCGTACAGGCAAGTTGATAACTCCCGTTCTTGGCCTCGGTTGCCTCCGGCTTGGTCACTTCGCTGGGCGCATGCGGGCGTGTGACGCAAGGATTACCCCGTCACGGCGCCGGTGGCGGCGGGTTGGACGAGCTTGATGTACTTCGCCAGCACGCCGGTGGTGTAGCGGGGAGCGGGTGGGCGCCAGTCGCGGAGGCGTCGGGCGCTGCCACGATGCGCACGAGGATAGGCCCAACGGTCACTGTCCGCCACAGGCTGGGATGTCACGTGCATTCCCGGTTCCATCGGAAGCTGCGTCCCTAAGTAACTATCCCAAAACGGCCAACGACGACTCCGGGGCTTCCCCCTCACCCGCGCCCACCTGTGGTGGGCACCCGTCTCCCGCTGGGAGAGGGGATTATCGGCAGGTCCAGGACGAGCGGTAGATCCTGGACTGAGTGGACTCTGTTGACATGACCGACGACCCGATCTGAGGGCACGGCACGCCGTGCCCCTACGACAATCTCAGGCCGCGCGTGATGTCAACAGAGCCAACCGAGTCCAGGATGAAGTGAAGGGCGGGCTGGGTGACCAGCTGAACGGGGCCCTTCGACAGGCTCAGGGCTTGCGGGGTTCTCCCTCACCCGCGCCCACCTGTGGTGGGCACCCGTCTCGCGCCGGGAGAGGGGATTATCGGCAGGTCCAGGTCGAGCGGTAGGTCCTGGACCGAGTGGACTCCCGTAACGACGGGACCCTTCAGGATGAAACGGACGGCGGGCGGGATGACCAGTAATGGGCTCACGGCCAGTGTCAGATCCCTCGGCTGCGCTTCGTCACTCCGCAGCGAAGGGGTGAGCGCGTTACCGCACTGTGGCGATGGATTGCCGGGGTCGTGCATATCGGGTTGCTCCAGCAAAGTTCGATTCGACGCCAATTTGTTATCCCGTCCGGCTGAAGAGTGGCCCTGGATTCCTGCTTTCGCAGGAATGACGGTAACGGTCTGCGGTTTGCTTCGCAGACTGTCCCAGCTCGATACGTACAGCACCGGTGTTGACCACCACTTCCGGACCCGCGGCGGCGTGGCTCCGTCCGCAGGCGATTGTCGGGAGCCTGGCTGGCGGTCGAGGCGGCGACAGTTCCCGGCTGGCTACCCCGTCACGGCGCCGGTGGCGGCGGGCTGGACGAGTTTGATGTACTTGGCGAGGACGCCGGTGGTGTAGTGGGGCGCGGGTGGGCGCCAGTCGCGGAGGCGTCGGGCGATTTCGGCGTCGGTGAGGCGGACGTTGAGTTGGTAGGAGGCGGAACGGGGTCCTTCGACGGGCTCAGGACGAGCGGGCTTACCCCTCACCCTAGCCCTCTCCCGCTGGGAGAGGGGACTGTCGGTGGCGCGCCCGCCGAGGACGACGTCGCGGGTGTCGCCGCCGAGGACGACGTCGATGATGTCGCCGTCGCGGAGGGCGGCGATGGGGCCGCCGAGGGCGGCTTCGGGGCCGATGTGGCCGATGGTGAAGCCGTGGGTGGCGCCGGAGAAGCGGCCGTCGGTGATGAGGCAGACTTTGTCGCCGAGGCCCTGTCCGACGATTGCGCCAGTGACGGAAAGCATCTCTCGCATGCCGGGGCCGCCTTTGGGGCCTTCGTAGCGGATGACGACGATGTCGCCGGCTTTGATGGCGCGTTTTTTCAGGGCTTCCATGACGGCCTCTTCCTGGTCGAACACCTTTGCGGGGCCGCTGAAGCCTCTGCCGAACTGGTGGCCGGCGACTTTGAGGACTGCGCCGTCGGGGGCGAGGTTGCCGAAGAGGACGACGAGGCCGCCGGTGGGGGAGAGGGGGGCGTCGGTGGAGGTGACGACGGGGAAGTTTGTGGCTGGGTCCCGGCTTTCGCCGGCATGACGGGCTGCGGGCGTAGGCGACGCGCCCTTACGTGACCCCTCACCCTGGCCCTCTCCCGCAAAGGGAGAGGGAACCGCGGGACGACCCACACCCTGGCCCTCGCCCGCAAGGGGGGAGGGAACAGGATTCCGGCTTTCGCCGGGACGACGTGCTGCGGGCGTAGGCGACGCGCCCCTACGTGACCCCTCACCCTGGCCCTCTCCCGCAAGGGGAGAGGGGAACGAACGGGGCCCTTCGACAGGCTCAGGGCGCGCAGGCGCACCGCCGGGGTAGGCGGGGAGGCCGTCGTCGGGGACGGAGGCGAGGTTCTCGGCGACGGTGCGGCCGGTGACGGTCATGCAGTCGCCATGGATGAGGCCCAGCTGATGCAGGCGTTTCATGACGAGTGGCACGCCGCCGACGCGGTCGAGGTCGAGCATCACGTAGCGTCCGCCGGGCTTGAGGTCAGCCAGCAGCGGCGTGCGCATGGCGATGTCGTGGATGTCCTTAAGCGTCAGCTTGATCCCTGCGTCGTGCGCCATCGCCGGCAGGTGCAGGGCCGAGTTCGTCGAGCCGCCCAGGGCCACCACCAGCGTGATGGCGTTCTCGAAGGCCTTGCGGGTCATGATGTCCCGCGGGCGGATGTCCTCACGGAGCAGGTGGAGGATGGCCTCGCCGGCGCGGCGGGAGGACGCCAGCTTGCGCTGGTCCACGGCGGGCTCTGAGGCGGAGCCGGGCAGGGACATGCCGATGGCCTCGCCGATGGAGGACATGGTGTTGGCGGTGAACATGCCGCCGCAGGCGCCGGGACCGGGGCAGGCGCGCAGCTCGAAGTTGCGGAGCTCTTCGTCGTCTATGAGGCCGGCCTGGCGCTGTCCGACGGCCTCGAACATGGTCTGGATCTGGATGTCCTTGCCGCGCCAGTGGCCGGGGAGAATGGAGCCGCCGTAGACGTAGATGGACGGGATGTTGAGGCGGGCCATGGCCATCATCGCGGCAGGCTCTGACTTGTCGCAGGCGGCGACGGCGACGAGGCCGTCGAAGCGCTCTGCGAAGCACACGGTCTCGATGGAGTCGGCGATGACTTCGCGGGAGACGAGGGAGCCCTTCATGCCCTCGGTGCCCATGGAGATGCCGTCTGAGACGGTGATGGTGCCGAACATGAACGGCGTGCCGCCGGCGGCGAAGACGCCGCGCTTGACCTCCTCGACGAGGGGGGCGAGGCCGAAGTTGCAGGGGGTGACCTCGTTGTAGGCGGAGGCGACGCCGACGAAGGGGGCGGCGATGTCTTTGTCGGTGAGGCCCATGGCGCGCATCATGCTGCGGTGCGGGGCGCGGGTGACGCCCTCGGTGGTCTCCCAGGAGCGCCATTTGCCGGGGACGCGGCCGTAGGTGGGGACTGCGCCGTTGGGCTGAGCGGCCCGCGGGGTCGTTGTTGCGTCGTTCGGCCCTTCGAGAGCCTCAGGGGCCGAACGGTGACCGGCGCGCTTTGTGGCGGCTTTGTTGGGTCGACGGGGGGAGGTGGTCATACGTGCCTCTTGTTGAACTCGCGGGCGCGACCCTGTCAGGCCGGCGCCTGGGAAGTATGCGAACCGCCGGGTTTGGCAATAGTATCGTGGCGTGACGCCCCATATTCGGTAGTTCCAACTACCTGTGCCGCTGGTCGGGGGGGCTGAAGACCGGCGGGGCCACACCTATAATCCCCAGGCTGGGTTGCGCTGGCGGCTGGATTTCGCGTCGCCGGGCTGCCAGGTCGCCTGCTGTGTCCCTGGTTCTCGGCGTCTCGGGAACGGACCTGAGCAGGGCAATGACCGTGACCATTTGTAGAGAAGGCTGATCAGGAGGACCTGCGTTGCCAAGGTCGTTTTCGTGGCCCCGTGATGAGTACCGGGCGTTCTGGCAGGACTGGACGGACGGGGCAGACCGTCGCGAAGAGGGCCGTCGCGTTGCCCAGGATAGCGACACCGAGGAGATCCTTCGCTTCGGTCAGGATGACAGCGCAGGGGCGGGCCCTTCGAGAGCCTCAGGGACCGGGTGGGCTCGGGCCGCGGGGCCGTTCTCGCTGCCGGGGGACCGCAAGAACTACCTGCGAGACCGCGAGTTTGACGTCAAGCACGTCAGAGTTGAGGTGCGGCTAGACGTGCCGAACAAGCAGGTCGCAGGCACGACTACGTTGACGCTCGAGGCGCTGACGGGCACGTCCAACAGGGTCGAGCTGGACGCCGAGGACATACAGGTGAGCGCGGTCACGCTGAACGAGCGCCCGCTGCCATTTTCTCAGAGCGAGAAGGGCCTGACGGTCGAGCTCCCACAAGCGCCAGCGACCGGCGAGGAGCTGAACATCTCGGTTGAGTACGTCTCGACCCCCCGGCGGGGCATTTACTTTACCGGGCCAGACTCCGGCTACCCCGACAAGCCGCACCAGGTCTGGACCCAGGGCCAGGACACGGATAACCACCACTGGTTCCCGTGCATCGACGAGCCCAAAGGCCGCCTGACCAGCGAGGTCATAGCCACTGTCCCCGGCAAGTGGACTGCCGTATCGAACGGCCACCTGGTGTCAAGCCGCAAGAACCCGGACGGCACGGCGACTTACCACTGGTCGCAAGACAAGCAGCACGCCGTGTACCTGATCACGCTGGCCGCCGGGGAGTTCTCGCACGTTGTGCTGGAAGAAAAGCCGGTGCTGATCGACTTCTACTGCCAGCCGGGCAGGGAAGAGGACGGGAAGCGCGCCTTCGGGAACACGCCGGCGATGATCCGCCTGTACGAGGACCTCTTTGGGCAGACATACCCCTGGGACAAGTACACGCAGGTCGCGGTGCAGGACTTCATCTTTGGCGGGATGGAGAACACGTCAGCGACGACGCAGACCGACCTCACTCTGCACGACGCCACTGCGCACGTTGACTTCTCTTCCGACTTCCTCGTGGCGCACGAGGCGGTGCACATGTGGTTCGGCGACCTCCTCACCTGCCGGGAGTGGCCCCACGGCTGGCTGAACGAAGGCTTCGCGACGTTCTTCGAGTCCGTCTGGCAGGAGCACCACCACGGCGTGGACGACTACCTGTATGACGTGTATGGCCTGGCCCGAGGCTACCTGAGCGAGCGCTACCGCAGGCCGATAGTCGAGCGGACGTACAACGTCCCGGTGGACATATTTGACCGCCACCTTTACGACAAGGCGGGCGTCGTCCTCCACATGCTCCGCAGGGAGCTGGGCGATGCTCCGTTCTACAAGGCGATCAAGCACTACGTGCAGCAGCACAAGGGCCGGAACGTCGTCACGACGGACCTGCAGCGGGCAGTGGAGGAGGCGACTGGCCGCAACATGGACTGGTTCTTCGACCAGTGGCTGTACTCGGCGGGCCACCCCGAGCTCAAGGTGAGCTATTCCTGGGATGACAAGTCGAATGTCGCGACCGTGTCGGTGAAGCAGACGCAGAAGAGCGACGGGACGCCGGAGGTGTTCCGGGCCAGCGTAGACATCGCGTTGATGACCGACGGTGCGCGCCGCACCGAACGCGTCAAGCTCACTGAGCGTGAGCAGGCCTTCACTTTCGCCCTGCCGGACAAGCCGAAGATGGTCCAGTTCGACGCCGGGTACGGGCTGCTCAAGACGCTGGACTTCGACAAGCCGAAGGACCTGCTCATCTACCAGGTCGAGCATGACGACGATGTGATTGGCCGTCTGGAGGCGGCGCGCGGGCTCGCAAAGCACACGTCGGCTGACTCGCTTGCTGCGCTAAAGAAAGCTGTCATGGGGGACCGCTTCTGGGGGGTGCAGGTCAACGCGGCGCGCTCGCTGGGCGAGCTGCGGACCGAGGCCGCGCTGGAGACGCTGCTCGAGTGCGTGGGCGTCAAGCACCCCAAGGCGCGGCGCGGTGTCGCCGAGGCGCTGGGGAACTACAAGGACTCGCGTGCCGCGAAAGCGCTGATGAAGATGGTCGCCGGGGACGCGAGCTACTACGTCACGTCCACGGCAGCGTCGAGCCTGGGCAAAACGCGCCAGGCGGAGGGCTTTGACGCGCTGGTGTCGGCGCTGGGGCGTGAGTCGCACATGGAGGTCATACGGGCGGGCGCGGTCCACGGGCTGGCCGAGTTCCGGGGGGACCTTTTGAAGAAGGCGCGGCAGGTTGTGACGGAGTGGACCGAGTATGGCCGCCCGGCACGCGCACGGGAGGCCGCGATCTCAGCTCTGGGCAAGCTCGGCCATGAGGACCGCGACACGCTGGACCGGCTGACCGACCTGCTGGACGACAAGTGGTACCGCGCCCGGCTGTTCGCTGTGAACGCGCTGTCGGAGCTAAAGGAGCCGGACGCTATTGGCGCGATCCAGCGGATGGCGTCGAAGGAGCAGGACGGGCGCGTCGTTCGCACTGCCCGCGAGGCGGTGACGACGATCCGGGCGGGCAATAAAGATGACACCACGAAGCTGCGAGAGGACTTCAACAAGCTGGATGAAGAGAACCGCAAGCTGCGGGAGCGCATGGAGAAGCTGGAGCAGCGGCTCGACCGTGATAAGAACGGGGACAAGTCTGCCGCGGCGACGCCTGCGGCGAAGAAGGGCGCTGGCAAGCCTGCCACTGCCGCAAAGCCTGCTGCCAGGAAAAGCGCTGCGAAGCCAGTTGCCGGACGAGGGCGGGCCGCCAAGCCCGCGGCGACAAAGGCGGCCCGAGCGACACCCTCCGGCACTGCCAAACCTACGGCTGCGGCCCGCAAGCCCCGCCGCTGAGTCGCCATAGACGCACCGGTTGACTTGCCGCGGCCTGGCAGTCGCACTGAGTCCTCGTGAATCCCGTAGCAACTACACATCGCGGGCCTCTCGACCCGCGCAGATTGGCGCCGCGCCTGGTCCGGCCACGCCGGGTCCTGGTGGCGGGCGCGTTTGCGTACCCCGGCTTCCGGTGGTTCGCGGCGGCGCAGTTCATCAGCTTTTCGCTGCTGACCGTGCAGATGATGGCCCGCGGCTGGGAGATGCAGCAGCTGACAGGCTCGCCGTTCATGGTGTCGCTGGTGGGCGCGCTGCAGGTCCTGCCGATGCTGGTGTTCGGGTTTGTTGGCGGTGAGCTGGCCGACCGGGTCTCGCGCAAGTGGGTCGTCCTGGTCGGGGACATCGGCACGCTGGCCGGGTTCGCGGCGCTGGCAGTGCCGGCGGCGTTCGGGGAGGTCCAGCCCTGGCACATTCTGGCGAGCACGGCGTGGCTGGGCGTCACGATGGCGCTGGCGAGCCCGTCGAGGCAGGCGCTGATCGTCGATACCGTCGCGCCGCCGGACCACCGGCGGGCCATCGGCGCGTACATGGTGGTCATCCACCTGACAATCCTCGTCGGGCCGATCATCGGCGGGCCGCTCCTGACCGGTCCGGGTACGAAGTGGGCGCTGATCGTGTCGACGCTGGCGTTCATCCCGGCGATACCGCTGTACCTGCTGGTGAAGCCGCACGAGGTGCAGAGGCGCACGCAGCCCAAGGGCCCGGTGGTCGCCAACCTCAGGGAGGGGTTGAAGTACATCTGCCGGGACCAGTCGCTGCGGTGGATGTTCGTGGCGCTGACGGTGATGGTGCTGTTCGTCAACACATGGGGCGGGCTGTTCCCGACCATCGCCGAGGACGTACTGAAGCGCGGCGCAGGGGGGCTTGGCGGGATCAGCCTGGCGGTGGGCGCCGGAGCGATATCAGGCGCGGTCATTTCGATGCTGCTGGCCGGGAAGGTCCCGGACGCACGGCAGCAGTTCGTGGGCGCGCTCCTCTTCACGGCGTTTGTGATGGCGCTGGCGCTGTCGACCTGGTACCCGCTGTCGCTGGCGGTGACGGTGTTCGCGGCGGCATCGGGCGCGCCGTTCTTCATCTCGAACATGGCGGCGACGCAGCTGAACTCCAGCGCGGAGTTCCGTGGGAGGGTGGTGAGCGTCCGCTACATGGTGTCGGCGTTGCAGCCGGTGGGGCTGATCACGCTGGGTGCGGTAGCCGAGTTGATCGGGCCGCAGAAGGCGCTCGCGGGCTCAGCCGCGATTGGCGGCGCGCTGATGCTGTTGCTGGCGGCGACCGTTGCCCGGCGGGACCTGCGTGGACCGCGGCGAGACGGCGAGGTCAAGCCCGGTTAGGCCCGGGTCCTGGCCGGGAGCAGGGCTGCGCGAGCGCGGTCAGTCAAGCGTGACGAAGATGCAATGGCGCAGCTTGCCACCGGCCGCCTTCGACAAGTGCCCCTTGCCGTAGGTGTCCTCGACCAGCAGGACCTCACCTGCGCCGATGCGGCGCGAGTCGCCGTCGCTCGCCGTGATCTGGACCCCGGCATCAAGGTTGATGATGTACTGACGGCGCGGTGCTGGGTGCCAGTCGAGGTCGTAGTCGGGCGGCACCTGGCGGAAGATGATGCCTGTTGCGGGCAGGCGGGCAGACAGCCGGCCAGAGGGGCCTGATTCGATGAACTGCACCTCAACGTCCTCAAAGTGCGACTCACCAGTCTGGTCTGCGCAGAGCCGGTGGACCCTCAAGGTGCGTCGTCCTTTCAGGGCGTGACGAACTTCCAATGGGCGCGGCGGTCGAGGCCTTTGCCGCCGAGGCGGCGGTCCATCTCGATCATGAGTGGGACCATGAGGTCCAGCGCGCGGGCAGCGCGCAGCGGCCCGCAGTCGACGGGACGGAGCCCAAGGGCGTCGATGAGCTGCCTGACGACCGCCTTGGCCGTGTCATCGTCACCGCAGTAGAGGACGTCGCGCTGGGTCCCTGAGGCGTCGACGGCGCGGTTGACCACGTTTGAGTAGTTGGCCTTGAACGCGGCGACGACGCGGGCGCCATCGCCGATCGCGCTTGCGGTGACCTCCGGGCCTGAGAGGCGGCCGGGCGGCTCGTCGTCGAAGGGGTTGGAGATATCGACGACCACCTTGCCTTTCAGGCGGGCGGCGTGCAGACGGGCGAAGGGTTCGACCTCAAGGTAAGGGAGCGTGATGACCACGGCGTCCACGCCGTCCATCGCCTGGAGGTGGGTCGCCGTCTTTGCGCCCGGGCCGACGGCGCGCTCGACTTCCGCCTGTCGGGCTAGGGGGTCTCTGGAACCCAGGACCACGGTGTGCCCCGCCTTCAGCCACCCTTTTGCGAGCGCTGTCGCCATCTTTCCGGTGCCGATGATGCCGATGTGCATTTGTGGGCTCCATGTTGAGATGTGCCGGGCAGGAGTGTACGGCCAGCCGGGGTGTGACGCCTGCTAAACTCCGGCGTCCGCACGGTGACGATCACGGCTCGCCCCGAAGTCGTCGAGGGCGGCCAGTTGTCACCCTCTCCCGCGATCCCTCCACATTCGAGGCAGCGGGGTGGTCGGTGCCCCTCACCCCAACCCTCTCCCGGCGGGAGAGGGGGCAGAAACGACCGGAGGCGATCTTGGCGATCAGCTACCTGCCGCTGCCCGGGACGCCGGTCGCAGAGATAGACACGCCTGCACTGCTAGTGGACCTGGATATCGTAGATGCGAACGTCCGCAAGATGCAGGACTTCGTGTCTGGGCACGGGGTGTCGCTGCGGCCGCACGTGAAAAACCACAAGAGCCCGTACTTTGCCAGGAAACAGGTGGCGGCGGGCGCCATCGGCGTGTGCGTGGCGAAGGTGGGCGAAGCGGAGGTGATGGCGGACGGCGGCATCGAGGACATCTTTGTCGCCAACGAGATCGTCACTGCGCCGAAAATCGCCCGCCTGATGGCAGTGGCGGCCAGGGCGAGAGTCGCCGTCGCCGTGGACACGCACGAGAACCTGGACGAGCTGTCTCGGGCGGCCAGGCGGCATGGCGTCGAGATTGGCGTGCTGGTAGATGTGAACGTCAGGATCAACCGCTGCGGAGTCGAGCCGGGCGCACCGGCAGTTGCGCTGGCCAGGGCCGCGGCTGACCGGCCCGGCATCCGGTTCAAGGGCCTCATGGGCTACGAGGGCCACATCGCCCGGGCGGGATCTGACGATAACGCCCGGCAGGAGACGCTGGCGTCGCTGGGTAAGCTCCTGTTCACGGTGAAGGCCGTTGAGGACGTAGGGCTGCCGGTGCGAGTAGTGAGCGCGGGTGGCACGAGCACGTACGCCGTGGCGGGCGCGGTCGAGCGGGTGACCGAAATTCAGGCAGGCAGCTACATATTCATGGACGGGGCGTACCTGGATGAGATGCAGGACTTCGAGCCTGCGATGACGGTGTTGAGCACGGTCATCAGCCGTCCCTCGCCGGACAAGGCGATCCTGGACTGCGGCCTGAAGGCGCTGAGCATCACGTCGGGGCAGCCAAAGCTCGTGGGTACGCCCGGCGCGGAGTTTTTGCGGCTGAACGCCGAGCACGGGCATGTGAAGCTGTCGGGTGACGCGCAGCGGCTGAAGGTAGGGGACACGGTGCGGCTGCTCCCGATGCACGGGGAGACGACGATAAACATCCACAACGAGTATTTCTGCACGCGGAAGGGTGTGCTGGAGGCGGTAGTGCCGGTCGCCGGCAGGGGCATGTTCAGGTAGCGACGAACGCCAGGGAGCGAGCCCTGTGACGATAACGCGACGAGCAAGAGGGAGACATCTGATGGCAGCGTCGTTTGAGTCGGTTTGGCCGCGAATTGTTGCGGCCGCTGGCCGAGAGTTCACGACGAAGACGGGCCTGCCATTTCGATATGAGGTCGTGGGAGACACAGTTATCACAACACGGTCCGATCAGAAGATACGCAGAGCGGATTTTGAAACGAGCTGGGATCTGATGCCATTGGACGGTCCCGGCGACATTCGTAACCTGGTTCGCGGGCCAGCCTATGTTTGGGCGATTCTGAATGATCAGCGAGTAAGATTGTGATGCAGATCGTCTGGTTACGAGCGGATTGCCGACAACGAGGCTAAGCCGAAGCAACCCAAGGAGCCATGAAACGTGACTCTGGAATACTTTCCGACACCGGGGACGCCAGTTGCGGAGCTGGACACGCCCGCGTTGGTGATTGACCTGGACGTGGCGGAGTCGAACATCCGCAAGCTGCAGATGTGGGCCAACGCTCACAAGGTGGCGGTACGGCCGCACTCGAAGACGCACAAGAGCCCCTACTGGGCGCGTAAGCAGATCGAGGCCGGGGCCATAGGCATCTGCGCCGCCAAGGTGTCAGAGGCCGAGGTGCTGGTCAACGGCGGTGTGCCGGAGGTCATGGTCCCGAACCAGGTCATCGGCCCACGCAAGATCAGCCGGCTGATGTCGCTGGCGCGGCGGGCGCGCATCATCGTCGCCGTGGACGCCGCTGAGAACGTCAAGGAGCTGTCGGCGGCGGCGACGGCGTTCGGGGCAGAGGTTGGGGTCATCATCGAGGTCAACGTGGGGATGGACCGCTGCGGCGTCGAGCCGGGCGCGGCCACCGTAAAGCTGGCGAAGCTGATCGCGAAGTCTCCGGGCCTGCGCTTCGACGGCCTGATGGGCTACGAAGGCCACCTGGTGGCGAACCGGGACTACGAGGTTCGCAAGACCGAGACCATCAAGGCCATGGGCAAGCTTGTGGGCGCAGCGGAGGAAGTGCGCAAGGCCGGCGTGCCGGTGAAGGT